>JAGAVZ010000265.1 GCA_017941635.1 Cellulosilyticum sp. | reverse complement strand
GATATTGATTCAGATTTAGATGTATATGTAGGTAATATTTTAAAATTCACGGGTACACCTGGGGAGTATAAAAATAAAGTTGCAATTAAAATTAATCAAGTTATTACGAGGGAGGATGAGTAATGGTAGCCGAGATGCTTTCCCAAGAAGAAATTAATGCACTGCTAGGGAGTGTAACATCAGATGAATCATCAAGTAGTGAATTAGATGAAAATAAAAATGAAACAAAGAGTGGCGCAGTTACCTTAAGTCCAGATGAAATTGATGCGTTAGGTGAGATTGGGAACATTAGTATGGGAACAGCAGCAACCACCTTATTTACGCTTCTCAATCACAAAGTGCTTATTACAACACCAAAAGTTGAGGCAATGACATGGGATGAATTTATTGAATCCATTACAGATGATTTAACTGCGGTATCTGTAGATTATACAGAAGGATTTATTGGGTCTAACCTAATGATTTTAAAAGATCAAGATGTAAAGGTCATTGCAGATTTAATGATGGGTGGAACAGGAGCTTATACTGAAGGGCCTGTTACAGAACTTCATTTAAGTGCGATTGCAGAATCTATGAACCAAATGATTGGTTCTTCGTCTACTTCAATGGCACAAATCTTTAATAAAAAGATTGATATTAGTCCACCACAGGCTATTAAAATGGACACAGATTTAGAAAGCATATTTGGTCCTAAAGGTGATTTGGTAAAAATCGCATTTAGATTACAAATAGAAGAAAATATTATTGACAGTGAATTGATGCAGATTTTACCGCTTCAATTTGCAAAAGACTTAATTACAGGCTTGCTTGCACAAGAAGAAACAAATGTACCAAAGGAAAGTCCTGTAGCTCCTTCAGCAGCACCAACAGCACCAGCTCCACAAACGGCACCAGTGCCACAAACAACACAAGTAGCACATTCTGCTCCAGCTCCAGCACCAGCGTATGTAGAGCCACAAGTAGCACCGGTATATACTGGGCCAATGCAGCAAGTGGTACAACAACCTATGATGCAACCAGTGCAAGACTATAGTAGACAACAAAGTAGTATTAGACCAGATATTGATGTACAAACACCACAGTTCCAATCTTTTGATCCAACGCCAAAAGTTTATCCAAAAGAAAACATGGATATTTTAATGGATGTTTCTTTAGAGGTATCTGTTGAATTAGGTCGTACATCACGTAAAATTAAAGAGATACTAGAATTTGGGCCAGGAAGTATCATTGAGCTTAATCGTTTAGTGGGAGAGCCCGTAGATGTACTTGTAAATGGTAAGTTTATTGCTACAGGTGAAGTTGTAGTAATTGATGAAAACTTTGGTATTAGAATCACAGATATTATTAATCCGGAAAATAGAATTTAGAAGAGGTGTAAGGGATATGGCAAAGAAGGTATTAATTGTAGACGATGCAGCATTTATGCGTATGATGATTAAAGATATTTTAAGTAAAAATGGGTATGAAGTTGCAGGAGAAGCAGACAATGGCTTAAAAGCTGTTGAAAAGTATAAAGAGCTTACTCCAGACTTAGTTCTTATGGATATTACTATGCCTGAAATGAATGGAATTGATGCAGTTAAAAATATTAAAGCAATCGATCCAGGAGCAAAAATTGTAATGTGCTCAGCAATGGGACAACAAGCGATGGTTATTGAATCTATTCAGGCAGGAGCAAGAGATTTTATTGTTAAACCTTTCCAAGCAGATAGAGTACTTGAAGCGGTAAGAAAAGTAGTAGGTTAATATGTTGGCGCATTAGTGGTACCACATTTTGTGATACCACTAATGCTATATAAAGTAATATAAAATGAATGGTGATAATATGTTGACAGAGATGATGGAATTAATTTTCATATGTATTGTATTTGTGGGAGTATTATGGCTGACTTATTTTGTAACAAAGAAAATAGGAATGCTGAATAAAGGAATGAACTTAGGAAAAAATATGGAAATTGTGGAAGTGCTTCCACTAATGCAAGGACAGTATCTTTACATTGTAAGGGTAGGAGAAAATTATTATTTGATAGGATGTGCACAAAAGGGGAATATAACTTATCTAAAGCAAATAGATAAATGTCAAATTAAGCATAAAGAGAATACAGGCATATCTTTTCAAGAACAATTTATGCATTTCATGAAAGGGAAACAGGGATTAGAAGATGAAAAAGAGTAGAGCCATTCAACGAAATATAATAATGATTTTTTTAATATGTATATGCTTTTTGATAGGAATAAAAGTACAAGCATCGACAGTAGATTCGATACAATTACCTGGTATGACTATTCAGATGGCCGATGAAACTACACCATCTGATGTATCGGGGAGTTTACAGATGATTTTCATCATAACAATCATTGCGTTAGCACCATCGATATTGATAATAATGACTTCATTTTTACGTATTATTATTACGTTGCATTTTGTCAGATCTGCAATGGGAACACAAACGATGCCACCTAATCAGATTTTAGTGGGAATTGCACTCTTTTTAACATTTTTTGTAATGAGTCCAGTTATTTCACAAATAAAGACAAATGCACTAGAGCCATATGAGCAAGGTATTATGAGTGAAGAAGTTGCATTAGAAGAAGGTCTATTACCAATTAAAGATTTTATGCTCAGGCAGACAAGAGATGAAGATATTAAGCTATTTATGGATATTTCTGATACACCAATATTAACTGAGGAAAGTGATATTGCACGAGAAATGCCTTTATATGTGATTGTGCCTGCATTTATTATTAGTGAGCTGAGAGCTGGTTTTATTATAGGATTTTTATTGTACATACCATTTATTGTGCTAGATATGGTTGTAGCAGCTACTTTAATGGCAATGGGAATGATGATGTTGCCACCAGCAACTATTTCATTACCATTTAAGATTTTGTTATTTATTTTAGTAGATGGTTGGAATTTAGTTATTGGACAACTATTACAAACATTTAACTAGGAGGAGGTACAAATGGAACAATTAGTATTAGATATTATGCGTGACGCATTAATGATGATTATTAAGTTATCACTTCCAATTTTACTATCAGGATTAGTGGTTGGACTGATTATTAGTATTTTCCAAACAGCTACATCGATACAAGAACAAACATTAGCCTTTGTGCCTAAAATTATAGCAGTATTTCTAGCGATTATTATATTTGGCTCATGGATTATGAATATGTTAACGAGCTATACAACCAATTTATATAGTAGTTTTAATTCACTGTTATAAGGAAGTTGTTTATGGAGGACTTATATTTTTTATACCAATATATTGATGTACTTTTAATTATTTTTGTAAGGGTTTTAGCAACGATTGTATTTTTACCTATTATAGAGGAAACCAAAATGCCCAAAATCGCTTTATCTGGAATTGCATTGGGTATTACAATACCAATCTATTTTAGAACAGACTTAACGATTATATACTATCAACCCAATTTATTAAGCTACAGTATTTTACTAGTACGTGAAATGATAGTAGGTTTAATTTTAGGGTTTGTGGTAAAAATATTTTTTCAAGTCTATCCTTTTGTAGGTTCGCTTCTGAGTATGCAGGGTGGATTGAGTATGAGTGTAGTTATGGATCCAACAGCAGGTGCACAGTCTACACTAATTGGGCGATTTTATAATTTAGGATTAAGTGTTGTTTTTATTACAACTGGTGGATATCACTGGTTTATACAGACGTTAGTAGAATCATTTGAGTTGATTCCTATAGGAAAGTCTGTGATTGGCCCGCATATTGCTACTGGAATGGTTGAAACAGTAGGGCAATATTTAGAGTTAGGTTTAAAACTAGCAATGCCTATTGTAGGTGTTATTATTGTGGTGGATTTTGCAATGGGAATTCTTGCGCGAACAGTACCACAAATGAATATGTTCGTAATAGGTATTCCTTTAAAAATGATTATTTTGTTTATCTTGTTAATTGCAACTATTCATACAACATCTAAATATAATGATATAATTATAGAAGGTATAGTTAATACACTAAGCAATGTTATTCAAGGGATGAGGGGACTATGATTCCATTAAATTATTCATTAAATCTTCAATTTTTCTCTGCTGAGAGTGAGGGAAGAACTGAAAAGGCGACAGATAAAAAGCGATCAGATGCTAGAAAAAAGGGACAGGTTGCACAAAGTAAAGAGTTAAATACAGCAGCTTTAATTGTAGGCTTTTCATCTGTTGCAGTAGTCTTGGGTGGCTATATGTTAGATAAAATGATGCAAACCTTCAAGGATGGATTTGGCTATATATCTAGTATCACTGGTGAGGACAATATCCATTTAACATTGGTTGCACTTAAAGAAGCACTTTTTCAGTTTTTGTGGACGTGTATACCTTTATGGGCATGTTTAATGGTGATTGCTTTTGTTATTTGTTATATTCAAGTTAAGTTTAAAGTATCATTTGAACCTATGAAATTTAAAATGAGTAAAATGAATCCTTTAAATGGGATAAAGAAGATATTTTCAAAAGATACGCTAATTAATTTGCTTTTAGCAGTAGCAAAAGTAACGCTGCTAGGTAGTGTTGCAGTTAATCTGATTAAGGGAAAAATTCCTGAATTTATTGGGATTTATCAAATGTCATTATCAACTATACTTAGTATGATTGCTAAAAGTGTAGTGGAGTTAGGATTTTTTGTAGGAGGTTCCTTCTTAGTTATAGCTGTTGCTGACTATGTTTATCAAAGATATAAGCATGAGGATAGTATTAAGATGACAAAGCAAGAAGTTAAAGAAGAATATAAGAATGCAGAAGGGGATCCACAAATTAAATCAAAGATTAAACAAAAGATGCGACAAGCCTCTATGCAACGTATGATGCAAGCGGTACCAGAGGCTGATGTTATTATTACCAACCCTACACACTTTGCTGTTGCTTTAAAGTATGATGAGCAAAGTGGACGAGCACCCATTGTGGTAGCAAAAGGGATAGATTATGTTGCACAAAAGATTAAGGAAAAAGGTAAAGAGGCGCATATTGAAATTGTAGAAAACAAGCCTCTAGCTAGATCATTATATTATACGGTGGATTTAGATAGAGAGATTCCACCAGAACTTTATGGGGCAGTTGCAGAAGTTCTAGCCTTTGTCTATAACTTACAAAAGAAAAAAATGAATGGGAGGAACTAAAAAGTGAAATTTAAACCAGGAGATATTATACTAGGGTTATTTGTAGTTGGATTAATTTTCTTAATTCTAATACCACTACCAGATATGGTTTTAAGTGCGTTATTAATTGTGAATATATCTATTGCAACGATTATCTTAATGAGTGCGTTATTTTCTACAGAACCATTAGATTTATCGCTATTTCCTACTTTGCTATTAATCACAACACTTTTTAGACTTGGTCTTAACTTATCAAGTACAAGAATGATTTTAGCAGAAGGATATGCTGGGGAGGTTGTAGCGGCCTTTGGTGAATTCGTTGCTGGTGGTGATATTATTATTGGTACCATTATGTTTATTATCATTACGATTGTTAATATGCAAGTTATCACAAAAGGTTCAGAACGTGTTGCTGAAGTAACAGCACGTTTTACATTAGATGCAATGCCAGGGAAACAAATGGCTATTGATGCCGATTTAAATACAGGTTTTATTGATGAAGCTGAAGCAAAACGTAGAAGAAAGAAAATTCAAGATGAAGCAGCTTTCTTTGGTTCAATGGATGGGGCTGCAAAATTCGTAAAGAATGATGCAACAATCAGTATTTTTATTACATGTATAAATATTGTAGGTGGCCTTGTCATGGGGATTGTATTTGGTGGTTTAGAGATGATGGAAGCACTTGAGAAATACACCATTTTAACAATTGGTGATGGATTAGTGAGTGCAGTCCCATCACTTCTTATTTCAGTAGCAACAGGTATATTGGTAACGAAGACTACAACAGAAGAAGGCATGAGTGAAACACTTATAAAACAACTCTTCTCATCGCCTCTTGTACTTCTTATTGTTGGGATAACAATTACTGTGTTAGGACTTGGTACACCAATCGGATGGGGAGCAATACCAATTGCTATTGTATGGTTTGTATTATCTAACCGTCTAAGTAAAAAACAAGCAGTGGAAGCAGTGGAATCTGATATTGATACAGAAGATGAAGCGGCTGAAGAAATTAGAAAACCAGAAAATGTTATTTCGCTCCTTCAAGTGGATCCTATTGAGTTGGAATTTGGTTATGGAATTATTCCACTTGCTGATGTTAATCAAGGTGGAGATTTACTAGACCGTGTTGTTATGATTAGACGACAAGTTGCTTTGGAACTTGGTAGTATTGTGCCAATTGTACGTCTAAGAGATAATATTCAGCTTGCGCCAAATGCTTATAGCATTAAGATTAAAGGTGTTGAGGTTGCAAGTGGAGAAATTTTATTTGACCACTATATGGCAATGAATCCAGGATATGTTGAAGAAACAATCGATGGTATTGAGACAAAAGAACCAGCTTTTGGGCTTCCTGCATTATGGATTAACGAAGCACAACGTGAAAAGGCTGAGATGAGGGGATATACAGTTGTAGACTGTCCATCTATTATCGCAACACACTTAACAGAAGTGATTAAACGTCACTTACATGAGTTATTAACAAGACAAGATGTACAAACACTAATTAATAATGTGAATGAAACACATCCAACACTTGTTACAGAGTTAACACCAAAGCTATTAAGCATTGGAGATATTCAAAAAGTATTAGGAAACCTTTTACAAGAGGGGATTTCTATCAGAGATTTAGTAACGATTTGCGAGATTTTAGCAGACTATGCAACCTCTGTACGTGATACAGATGTTTTAACAGAATATGTAAGACAAGGTTTATCTCGTGCAATCTCTAAAAAATTATTTATGCAACAAACAAATCAGGTTATTACATTAGATCCAAGTGTAGAACAACAAATTATGGCGAGTGTACAGCATACAGAACAAGGTGCATATGTAGCCCTTGAGCCTAAGGTAGTACAAAAATTAGTGGCCCAGCTGAAAAAAGAAGTCAATAAACTAACATCTATTGGTTTACAGCCTATTATTTTAACTTCCCCAATTGTACGTATTTACTTTAAGCATCTAACAGAACAATATATGCCTGATTTAATCGTTGTATCATATAACGAAATAGAACAAGATGTTCAGATTCAATCAATTGGGATGGTGAGTATAGCATGAGAATCCTAAAATTTAAAGGGAAGAGCGAAGAAATAATATTAAAACAAATAGAAAAAGAATATGGCAAAAATGCCATGATTATACATACACAAAAAGAAGAAAGCACAGGTCATTTTAAATGGTTTAAGTCACCACGTATCGTGGTGACTGTTGCTATTAAGGAAGAAAGTGATCTTGAAATGAGTCATTCATTTCAAACAACTTATAAAGAGGTAGCTGAAACACAGTCAGCCCCACAACAAGACAATTTTAATGAAACATCAGAAGCATCTTATGAATTATTAAAGGAACTACAAGCACAATTAGGGGTGCTACACCAAGAAATTGGAGATTTAAAGAAAGTACCTAAATCTACACCAGTACAAGTAGTAAATTCTGATGGTACATTGCAAGTGAATAGATTAGCAACATGTATGGAAGAAAAACTCATGAATCTTGGTCTAAAAAAAGAGGTTTGTCAGCAATTATTAGCCCGAATAGATAGTGAGGAGAGCGAAGTTTTTATTACAGAACTTTATAGTACGCTAGAGGAAAAATTGATTGAAAAAGATACAATAGATTTGCCACAAATTATCTTTTTCATTGGTTCAACAGGAGTTGGTAAAACAACGACACTTGCTAAATTAACTGCACAATATGTTTTAGAACAACAAAAGAAAGTGGTTTTATTCACATCAGATACATATCGTATTGCAGCAGTGGAACAATTAAAGACATATGCCGATATATTAGGTGTAGAAATAGAAATTATTTATGATGAAAATGAACTGCCACAATATATAGAAAAGTGGCGTCATGTAGATCATATTTTAATTGATACAGCAGGTCGTTCACATAAAAATGAGGAGCAAGTGACAGAGTTAAAAGCACTCATGGATAATATAAAAGAGAAACAAGTGTATCTTGTACTAAATGCTAATACAACTGCACGAGATATTAAGAAGATTATGGAGACATACGAAAAAATCACATCTAATTTTGATTTGATTATTACAAAGTTAGATGAAACAGATGAGATTGGTAATATTATAAACATAAGTTATTATACAAATAAAGCAATCCATTATTTAACAATAGGACAAAATGTACCATCTGATATTGAGGTATTTAACAAACAGAATTTTATTACTGAATTATTAGGGAGGCTAAATGATGAGTAGTGATCAGGCACAGCTTCTACGACAACTGGTAAATGGACAAAGTGAGTCTAAAGAAGACAATATACAACGTGACATGCATATTATTACAGTTGCAAGTGGTAAAGGAGGCGTAGGGAAAAGTAACTTTAGTGTAAATCTTGCATTGGCACTTCAAGGATTAGGTAAAAATCCCATTATATTAGATGCAGACTTTGGGTTAGCTAATGTTGAAGTGATTTTAGGGGAACATCCAAAGTATAATCTTTCTCATTTAATTAATGGAGAATGTCGTATAGGCGATTTGGTGACAAAGAGTCAATATGGCATTTCATTTATCTCAGGAGGCTCAGGTATTAGAGATATGAGCTTTTTGCCAAGCTATCAAATTTCGGATATAAGTCGAAAATTAGGAGAACTGAGTAGTTTAACAGATATACTCATTATTGATACAGGTGCAGGCATTAATGATATAGTTGTGAAGTTTTGTAATCTAGCAGATGAAGTATATGTTGTTGTCACACCTGAACCAACATCTATTACAGATAGTTACGCACTTTTAAAAACATTAATTAATAACTTTAAATTAAAAACAAAAGTAAAATTAATGATTAATAAAGCAGATTCACAAAAAGAGGCACATGATGTTTATAAAAAATTAAACTATGTATGTGAAAATTTTTTACAACACCCAGTGGATTATGCAGGTTTTGTACCATATGATGAGGAATTGTTTAGAGCAGTTAAAGAACAAGTTCCTATTTTTAGATATAATATGCGTGCTAAGGCGAGTATGGCATATTATCAAATAGCTAAAGCCTATTTAATAGGCTTAGGGGAGCAAGTAAAAAAAGAGTCAATGAAAGAAAATTGGGTAAATAGGTTTAAGCGATTATTTAGTTGATAATTAAAGACGCATGATTGAATAGAATACACGAAAATAAATTAAGACATCAGTTATAGTAAATATATACCAATACATAATGCTATAGGAGAATGTAATATGAAGTACTGTGGTCAAAGTAATTGTAGCGCAGATGTACAAGGACAGTATGAGTATATCATTGCGATGGGAATATCTACAGGAGGCCCAAAGCTTCTTAGTCAGATTATTAAATCTTTAGATGAAGAACTATCAGCAACTTATATTATAGTTCAGCATATGCCTGTAGGTTTTACTAAAAATTTAGCAGAACGGCTAAATTTATTAACAAAATTAACAGTTAAAGAAGCTGAAGAAGGTGAGCAGTTAAAAAGAGGTGTTGTTTATATTGCACCAGGGGGGCATCAGTTAAAAATTATTAATGCCCTAAAGCCGCAGATTCAATTAACCGATGAACTACCATACAAAGGTCATAAGCCATCTGTTAATGTGATGCTTTTATCACTTTCAGAAATTAAGAATTGTACTAAAAAAATGGTTGCAATTATTATGACAGGCATGGGATGTGATGGACTAGAAGGAGTTACAGAATTAAAGAAAAAATACGCATGTAAAGTCATAGCTCAAGACCAACCATCATCAACTGTATTTGGTATGCCGAAGGCAATTATTAATGCTGGACTGGCAGATTATATCGTTTCAGGTGAAAGTATTTCACAAAAAATTAAAGAGATAGTGGGGGATAGACATGGACGTTAGCCAATACTTACAAATATTTATTGAGGAGTCAAAGGATAATTTACAAACACTCAATGAAAATTTATTAAATTTAGAGAATAATCCTACTGATACAGAAACACTTAATGCAATATTTAGAGTGGCACATACTTTAAAAGGTATGGCGGGGACAATGGGATTTGTAAAAATGCAAAAATTAACCCATACAGTAGAAAATGTCCTTTCTGAAATTAGGGCAGGAAGTTTAGAGATTAACTCTAATATTGTAGATATTTTATTCCAAAGTTTAGATGCACTAGAAAATTATGTTGAAGAGATTACAAACACATCAAATGAGGGTAGCGAAGATTATTCAGAAATTATTACAGCCTTGGGTAAAATTATTGATAATCAAGAGAAAACAACGGTTCCAGCTGCATCTAATAAGACAGAAACAGTTGTCGAAGTAGAAAATAATGCCACTGAAGAAAGTCAAAATAATGAAACGCTTCTAGTACTTCCAGAATCGCAAGAGCTTGTCAAAAATAATGCCATTAGTATGGGAATGAGTGTATATCAAATTAAAATTATGCTATCAGCAAATTGTGTACTGAAATCTGCTAGAGCATTTGTTATTTTTACAGAGCTTGAAAGATTAGGGGAAATTATTCATTGTGAACCTAGTACCCAAGATATTGAAGATGAAAAATTTGATAAGGATTTCACAGTTGTATTTGTAACAAAAGAAGCAAAACAAAAAATCCAGGAAACTATTTTAGGTGTTTCTGAAATTGAAACGGTTACGGTAGAAGCATTTACTTCAACTGCTCCAGTAGTAGTAGAAGAGGTGAAAAAAGAAGAGGTTGAAAAATCAGAGCCAAGAGTAGCAACTGTCAACAATGAACAAGCAAGTACACATAATGCCAAACAAGCTTTATCTAATAAAACAGTAAGAGTTAATATTGATCGATTAGATACATTAATGAACTTAGTGAGTGAGCTCATTATTGTAAAAACACAATTAGAGGGACTTGAAGTAGGTACAGGAGAAGTTGAAAGTAATTACAATGATTCTGTAGAATACTTAGAGCGAATTACAACAAGCTTACATGATGCGGTTATGAAAGTTCGAATGGTACCAGTTGAAACGGTATTCAACAGATTCCCACGAATGATTCGTGATGTATCAAGAAAATTAGATAAAGAGATTGATCTTGTTATGTCAGGTGAAGAGACAGAACTTGACCGTACGGTAATTGATGAAATTGGTGATCCACTTATTCACTTACTTAGAAATGCTGCTGACCATGGACTTGAGACAACAGAAGAACGTATTCAACTAGGAAAGCCTCGTAAAGGAACAATCAAGTTACAAGCATATCAAGATGGTAATAGTGTTATGATTGTTGTTGAAGATGATGGTAAAGGTATTAATGTTAATAAAATTAAAAATAAGGCAATTGACAAAGGTACAATTACAAAAGAAGAAGCAGCAACAATGACAGACAAAGAGATTATTGAATTACTCTTTAGACCAAGCTTTAGCACTGCTGAGAAAATTTCTGATTTATCAGGTCGTGGTGTAGGCTTAGATGTTGTAAAAAGTAAAATTACTGCTTTAGGTGGACATGTTGAAGTTGAGACAGAATGGGGAAAAGGAAGCAAATTTATTGTTCGTTTACCATTAACATTAGCAATCATTCAAGCATTAATGATTAATGTTGCAGATGACAAATATGCAATTCCGTTAAGCAATATTCAAAATATTGAAGATGTCTATAAAGAAGATATTAAGCTTGTACAAAATCAAGAGGTTATTGTTGTTAGAGATGAAATTATACCAATTATCAGACTTAGAAGTGTACTTGGTCTTCCAGAAGAAGAAGACAAAGATATGATGATGGGTGTCATCGTTAAAAAAGGCGAAAAACAAGTAGGATTTATTGTAGACTCATTAATCGGTCAACAAGAAATCGTTATCAAATCACTTGGTAAATATTTAAGTGGTATTGATATCATTGCAGGCGCAACAATCTTAGGTAATGGTGAAGTGGCACTTATTTTAGATGTCAATTCATTAATTTAGGGGGTATAAAGTATGGAAGCAGCAGTTGAAACAATGCAACAATATATCGTTTTTAAATTAGATGAACAACTTTATGGCATTAGTATTGAGAATGTACAAATCATTGAGAAAATCAAACCAATTATGCGTGTGCCAAAAGTAGCAGCATGTATTAAGGGGGTTATGAATCTTCGAGGTGAGATTATACCAGTTGTAAGTCTTCGTGAACAATTTAAGCTTGAATACAAAGAGTATACAGATAAAACAAGAATTATTATTGTTAAGTTTGAAGATGCAATGGTAGGGCTTATTGTAGATGAAGTAAAAGAAGTTGTGGAAATTGAAAGCGCACAAGTTGAAGTTGTACAAAATGTACAAGGGAAAATGAAAACAAGTCATATTTTAGGAGTTGGTAAAATAGAAGATAATATTGTAACACTCCTAAACTTAACAAATATTATAGAAGAAGCTTTTGCATCAGATGATTTAAAATAGGGAGGGAAACAGTTGAAAAATCGAAGTTATCAAGAGATTACAGATGAAGAAATGGATATGCTAAGAGAAGCTGGGAATATTGCTTCAGGAAATGCAATGACTTCATTAAGTACATTAATCGATTCTACATTAGATATGAGTGTAGCAAAGGTAAGAATTGAGAAGATTCAAGGATTATCTGAGGTATTAGGTGATGCAGAAGAAGTGATTGCAGGGATGCTTATTAATGTATTTGGTGATTTGAATGCAATGTTATTATTAGCTTTTGAAACTAAAAGTGCTTTGGCTATTGTAAATCGTATGCTAGGAAAAGAGTTAGTAGATTTGAATGAACTAGGAGAATTTGAATGTTCTGCACTGTGTGAAACAGGCAATATTTTAGCAGGATCGTATTTAAGTGCTTTAAATACATTTACAGGACTTAAGCTAGATGTTTCAACACCTCAAATGGCAATCGATATGGCAGGAGCCATTCTTAGTTATCCGGCTATAGAATTTGTATATAATGATAACTCGATGTTATTTATTGAAACTGTTTTTGAAGATGTAAATGGCTTTTTAAATGGTACCTATATTTTAATTCTCGATAACGCATCTTATAATCGCGTTATCGAGTCTTTAGGTGCATATATATGAGTCAAGGGAAGGTAATTAAGGTAGGGATGGCAGATTTGAGTATTGCGAAAGAGCCGGATATTCTAACTACATTAGGATTAGGATCATGTGTAGGTATTGCACTTTATGACCCGAGTACTAAAGTGGGTGGACTTGCTCATATTATGCTACCTGATAGTAAACAAATCAAAAATAATGAAAACAAAGCAAAATTTGCGGATACTGCAATAGAAGTTTTAGTACAAGCCATGATAAAAGAAGGTGCAAGGAAAAATCGAATTGTGGCAAAAATTGCTGGGGGCGCACATATGTTTGAGTTTAAGAATATGGATGATATGATGCGAATTGGGACTAGAAATATTAATGCAGTCGTACAAATACTTAATGAGATACATATACCGATCATAGCACAAGATGTAGGTGAGAATTATGGGAGGACAGTAGAACTACATACATTGACTGGTGTTTTCCGTGTGAAAACGATTGGTCATGGTATTCGAGAAATATAGTTATAATGGGGGCTAATATATGGACAAAAAAGATATGAATGAAGTCTGGCTTCAATATACTAAAACACATAGTGCCCAGTTAAAAGAAATGTTGACAGAGCATTATGTACATTTAGTAAAGCTTGTTGCAGGAAGGCTAGGGATTTATCTTAACCAGTATATTGATATAGATGATTTAGTTGGCTATGGTGTGTTAGGGTTAATTGATGCTATTGATAAATTTGACCCGACTAAAAATGTTAAGTTTGAGACCTATGCATCATTAAGAATAAGAGGATCCATTTTAGATGCAATTAGAAAACTTGACTGGATTCCAAGGACACTTAGAAAGAAACAAAAAGACATTGATAGAGCCTATGTAGAGCTAGAAATGAAATTAGGTAGGCCTCCTGTGGATCAAGAGGTAGCAGAAGTA
Organism: Cellulosilyticum sp.; assembly: GCA_017941635.1. Lineage (GTDB taxonomy): Bacteria > Bacillota > Clostridia > Lachnospirales > Cellulosilyticaceae > Cellulosilyticum. The sequence continues at coordinate 39,594 of JAGAVZ010000265.1, read as the reverse complement.
CTTAATGTTTCACTAGAGGAATATAATATGCTTTTAAAAGAGGTAAATGTATCAACGCTTGTTTCAATAGATGAAAATATCTATCATTTTGAATCAATTAAGGATCATAATGCACAAGTACCTGAACATTATGTTGAAGAAAATGAAATTAAGAGTACATTAGCAAAAGTAATTGATGAATTACCAGAAAGAGAGAAGAAGGTTATTTTTCTATATTATTATGAGGAACTGACACTAAAGGAAATTAGCCGTGTATTAGAAGTATCAGAATCAAGAGTTTCGCAACTTCATACAAAAGCAGTATCTAGACTAAGAGGAAGTATGTCAAAGTATCATTTATCTTTACCACTATAAGCAAATGAATAAGGAGGCACATCTATGCTACGTCCAATAGATACACAAACTATTTATCAACAAACACCAGAGGTTTCTAATAGACAACAAGCTTTTAGGCAGGGAGAAGAGATGCAACAAACTCAATTTGCCAGTATACTAAATAAAGAAACCGAGGAAAAGCAAAAAATTGTTATAGAAACAAAAGAAAATGCAAAAACAGATAATCAGTTAGATAAAAGACATGGACGAGGTACATTTGGAGAGCAAAAAAAATATAAAAAGAAGAAAAATGATATAAAAAAAGAAGACAAAAAATCAAATAGTATGCATATTGATTTAAGGATTTAAAGGAGTATAAGGATGAGTGTAACCATAGAAAATTTACCCATTATATTTTTGATTATTGTTGGGATAGGAATGGTTGTTGTGCTAATTGGTATTTTAAGGTTAGCCAGTGAGCAAGAACACAGTTCAATATACACCAATTTAGAAGAGAAAGAGAATGCTGGCAATTTGGAAGATCTGTTTAGTTTCTTTTTACAAGAAGAAGAAAAGAAAAATCAAAGCTTTAGAGAATTGGTAATGGATGTGACAAAATTCAATCAAGCATCTAAATCAGTTGAACCTAATGAAAAGCAAATTAACCATAAGGTAACCCAGAGTTTAAGCACTTCACCTGGACAGGCAGAATATAAAGAAATCATTAAACGCTATGAGATGGGTGAAAGTATTGATACAATTGCAAAGGCACTAAAAAAAGGAACAGGGGAAGTAAAGCTTATTATTTCGCTTTATGCCAGGAGGTAAATAGATGAAACAAGTAAAATTAACTTTTTGGCTGATTGGCTTTGGATGTGGTATCGTTATAACTGGTATAACTGGAGCTTTGATTACATTAAATATTTCAACAAATGGTGTAGAACAAGTTGTAAGTTCAGATGGATTAGAAAATCAAGAAACTAAGCAACTTGTTGTAGAAAATCAAGAAATACATACAACGGAAGAAGAACTTCAAGAAATACAAAAAAGTGATCAACAAATAGAGACAAAAATACAACAAAATAATATGGAGTCTAATCAGTCAGTTGAGGTAACAAATCAAGAGGAAATAGAGGAGCTTTGTGAGGTGATAATACCAAATAAAGCAAGTGCTAGCGAGATTTGTCAAATTCTACAGGAGTGTGGAGTCGTTGAGGATGGCACAGAATTATTAGCTTATATTAAAGAGAGAAAGCAGCAAACACTTTTAAAATCAGGAAAACTTACATTGCCTATAGGGGGAACCTATGAGGAAATTTTAGAGGAGCTTGTTTCATAAGAAACAGGCTCTTAAAAATATAGTTAAGAAAAATGCAAAAAAATGATTGATTATAGAAGTTGAATATGATATACTGATTAGCGAAAAACGCACGTATATAGATGTACTTATGGGGTGCTAAAATAGTCCATAGGTATTTAATATGTACGGAGGAAAAAACCAGGAGGTATTACAATGAGTGTAATTTCAATGAAACAATTATTAGAAGCTGGTGTACATTTCGGTCACCAAACAAGAAGATGGAACCCTAAAATGAAAGAATACATCTTCACAGAAAGAAACGGTATCTACATTATCGACTTACAAAAAACAGCTAAAAAAGTTGACGAAGCTTACAATGTAATTCGTGAAACAGCTGAACAAGGTGGTAAAGTATTATTCGTAGGTACTAAAAAACAAGCTCAAGAATCAATCAAATCTGAAGCTGAAAGAAGTGGTATGTACTACGTAAACAACAGATGGTTAGGTGGTATGCTTACTAACTTCACAACAATCAAAAAACGTATTGCTAGATTAGAGCAATTAGAAACAATGGAACAAGATGGTACATTCGAAGTACTTCCTAAAAAAGAAGTAATCGAACTTCGTAAAGAAATGGATAAACTTCAAAAGAACTTAGGCGGAATCAAAGACATGAAAGAACTTCCAAGCTTAATGTTCGTAGTTGATCCACGTAAAGAAAAAATTGCTATTCAAGAAGCTCACATCTTAGGAATTCCAGTTGTTGCTATCGTTGATACAAACTGTGACCCAGAAGAAGTTGATTACGTTATCCCAGGTAACGATGATGCTATTCGTGCAGTAAAATTAATCGTAGCTAAAATGGCAGATGCTATTATCGAAGCTAACCAAGGTGAAGCCTTAGAAACAACAGAAGAAGTTGTTGAAGAAGTGACTGCAGAATAATATATAAATATATTGGAGGGAACTCAAATGGCAATTACAGCTGCTATGGTAAAAGAATTACGTGAAAGAACACAAGCAGGTATGATGGACTGCAAAAAAGCGTTAAACGCAGTAGATGGTGATATGGAAAAAGCTATCGAATATTTACGCGAAAATGGTTTAGCAAAAGCTGCTAAAAAAGCTGACCGTGTTGCTGCAGAAGGTCTTGTAAAAGAAGCTATTTCTGCTGACGGTAAAACAGCTGCTATCGTTGAAATCAACTCTGAAACAGACTTCGTTGCTAAAAATGACCAATTCGTAACATTTGTAAATCAAGTTGCAGAATTAGTATTAAATAACGATGTTGCTGATGTAGATGCATTAAAAGCTCTTGCATGGCCAGAAGATGCTTCTAAAACTGTTGGTGATGTATTAACAGAAAAAATTGCAGTAATTGGTGAAAACTTAACAATTCGTCGTTTTGCAAAATTAACTACAGAAGGCACACTTGTTTCTTACACACACGGTGGTGGTAAAATCGTTGCTATCGTAGAAGTTGCTGCTGAAGGTGAAAAAGCTCATGAAGTAGGTAGAAACGTAGCTATGCAAGTTGCTGCTGTTAACCCAGAATTCGTTTCAACAGCAGAAGTTTCTGAAGAAAAGAAAAACCACGAAAAAGAAATCTTAATGCACCAAGCAATTAACGAAAATCCAGGTAAACCAGAAAATATCATTGAAAAAATGGTTATCGGTAGACTTAACAAACAACTTAAAGAAATCTGTCTTCTTGAACAAGAATATGTTAAAGATCCAGACTTCACAGTTGGTAAATATGTTGCTGCAGAACTTGGTAATGCAGAAGCAGTTAAATCTTTCGTTCGTTTCGAAACTGGTGAAGGTATCGAAAAAGTTGAAGAAAACTTTGCAGAAGAAGTTGCAAAACAAATGGGTATGTAATTCACTGTTTTAATTAGAGGTGAATAAACCTTACAGAGCTCTGATAGAATTGAGTAGGTAACCTAGTTATCTTGCTCCATTTATCAGAGCTTTTTTTATGAATGGTTTTAAGGATAGTATGTAAAGTTTTCTCCTTTAAAGAATGTATGAGAAATATGCTAGAAGGTAAAAATATATCTAGAAAAAAATTGGTATTTATGATAGAGTATTGATAGGTCTTTTAGTGTGCGTACTTATGGTATAAGTATGAGTTAGATAATCAAATAAAGGAAATATTTATAATATAAGTAATGGCAGTATGAACATATCAGATGACAACAGTTGGTTGGCGTTTTAAAAACTAAAAGTTAGAGTCGTTTATAGGAGGAAATCCAAGTGAAATTTAAACGTGTATTAGTTAAATTAAGTGGGGAAGCTTTAGCTGGCAAACAGCAAAGAGGTTTCGATCATGAGGTAATTATAGGAGTAGCAAAACAATTAAAAACTTTGGTAGACCAAGGAACAGAAGTAGCTGTTGTTATTGGTGGCGGAAACTTCTGGAGAGGGCGTACTTCTGGAGATATGGATCGTACAAAAGCAGACCAAATTGGTATGTTAGCAACAGTAATGAATGCTATATATGTTGCTGATGTATGCCGTAGTTTAGGAATGCAAACAAGCGTACACACACCATTTGTATTAGGAAGTATGACTGAACTGTTTTCTAAAGATAAAGCAGTAGCAGATTTTAAAGCAGGCAAGATTGTATTTTTTGCTGGTGGTACAGGACATCCTTTCTTTTCAACAGATACTGGTGCAGCTCTTAGAGGTGCTGAAGTTGAAGTGGATGCATTACTATTTGCTAAGAATATTGATGGTGTTTATGACAGTGATCCAAAAATGAACCCTAGCGCATGTAAGTTTGAACGTATTTCATGTCAAGAAATGCTTCGTAAGGATTTAAAAGCAATTGATACAACTGCAGCTGCATTATGTATAGAGCAAAAATTACCAATCGTAGTATTTGATTTAGGTGCAGACAATAGTATTATACGTGTTGCAAGCGGTGAAGAAATGGGAACAACGATATATATCGAAGAGTAATGATAGGAGGCTATTTATGAAACAAACATTAGTAAAATTTGAAGAAAAAATGAAAAAAAGTATTGAATCATTAGGAAATGATTTTGCATCTATTCGTGCAGGGAGAGCAAATCCACACGTATTGGATCGTATTATGGTAGAGTACTATGGTGTGCCAACACCACTTCAACAAGTAGGGAATATTACAGTTCCAGAAGCGCGTATTCTTCAAATTCAACCATGGGAAAAAGCTTTACTTAAAGCAATTGAAAAAGCAATCAATGAATCTGATTTAGGAATCAATCCAACAAACGATGGTAATGTGATTCGTTTGATTTTCCCAGAACTTACAGAAGAACGTCGTAAAGACTTAACAAAAGATATTAAGAAAAAAGGTGAAGCTTCTAAAGTTGCTATTAGAAACATTCGTCGTGATGCATTAGATTCATTCAAAAAAATGGAGAAAGCTAACGAAATTACAAAAGACGAAGTGGAATTAGCTGAAAAAGAAGTTCAAAAAATTACAGATAAATTTGTAGGTGAAATCGATTCTATGGTAGATAAGAAAAGCAAAGAGATTTTATCTGTTTAATTTTAAACTATAGTTAAAGATATTCAATTAAGCTCCTCTTCAAGAAGAGGAGTTTTTTGATAGTATTGGAAAGGAAAGTAGCTTCTTATTAAAAAGAAGTTAATCTAGGAGGAATCAACATGTCAGACAGAACTATTCCAGAACATATTGCAATTATTATGGATGGAAATGGCAGGTGGGCTAAAGAAAAAGGATTACCAAGAAACGAAGGGCATAGAAGAGGAACAAAAGCACTTGAGAAAATTATTAGTCATGCAGATAAAATAGGTGTAAAACATTTAACCGTGTATGCTTTTTCGACAGAAAACTGGAGACGTCCTCAAGATGAGGTAGATGGATTAATGAAGCTCTTTGGTCAATATATTGATAAAGAGTTAAAGAAGGTGGATAAAGATAGTCATCGTTTCCATATAATTGGAGACTTAGAATCGGATGTTATTCCAGAAGAATTAAAAGCTAAAATTTACCTTTTGCAAGAAAAAACTAAAGATAAGCCAGGAATGTGTTTCCATATGGCATTTAATTATGGTGGACGTGATGAAATCTTACGCGGATGTAAAAAACTTATTCAGGATGTTCAAAATGGCATAGTGGTTTTAGATGAAATTGATGAAACATTATTTTCAGGTTATTTAGATACAAAGAATATACCAGATCCAGATTTAATGATTCGCACAAGTGGAGAAGAGCGTACAAGTAATTTCTTACCATGGCAATTAACTTACTCAGAGTTTTATTTTACACCTTGTATGTGGCCAGATTTTACGACAAAAGAATTTGATAAAGCAATTGACGCATACAATCATAGACAGAGAAGATTTGGGAAAAGTGAATAGGAGGAGAGGAATGTGTTCACAAGAGTTATGACCTCGGTAGTAGGGATTCCCCTTGTTATTGCCGTGATTATTATAGGTAATCCTTTATTGAAGTATGTTATTATGGCAGCTAGTTTGATTGCACTTTATGAGTTTTATGGTGTAGTAAAAAAACAGCAACATCCTATAGTTTGTATTGGATATATAGCAGTTGTAATTCATTACTTAGCTTTTGATTGGGTTATGGCCAATTACTTTATCTTTATATCCCTTGTCACAATGATTAGTTTAGTTGTACTTGTTATACGTTATCCCAAATATTCCATTATTGATGTTGGATTAACGATATTCCCTATTATTTATGCAGCACTATTATTTGGTTATTTAGTCTTGTTAAGAAATGTACCAAATGGACACTTTTGGGTATGGCTGATTGCAATTAGTGCATGGGGAAGCGATACTTTTGCATATTTTACAGGAAAGAGTATTGGTAAGCATAAACTTGCCCCTGTACTAAGTCCTAAAAAAACGATTGAAGGTAGTATTGGAGGTGTAGTTGGAGCAGGCTTGTTGGCCTATATCTATACCATTATCTATACACAGTTTTGGGCTTTTGAAGTTAGAGAACAAATGCTGTGGATCATTATAGCAGCAATTTTAGGTGCTATTATTTCTCAATTTGGAGACTTAGCAGCATCAGCTGTTAAACGCTACTATAATCAAAAAGACTATGGTTACATTTTACCAGGACATGGTGGGATTTTGGATCGATGTGATAGTTTACTATTTGTTGCGCCAGTGATTTATATGGTTGTAAGTATGGTACAAAGTATCATTTAGATAGGAGTTATAGAAAATGAAAAAGAAAGTTGTTATTTTAGGCTCAACGGGTTCTATAGGAACACAAACTTTAGATGTCATTACTAAGCAAGGTGATATAGAAGTATTAGGTTTGACAGCTAATAGCCAAATTGATTTATTAGAGAAACAAATTGAAACATTTCATCCACAAGTTGTATGTGTCATGAGGGAAGATAAAGCACAGCTTTTAAGTGAGCGCCTTAAAGAGAAAAATTTAAAAACAGAAGTTGTTACAGGTGTTGAGGGACTTGTAAAAGTAGCTACATTAGAAGAAGCAGAAGTCGTTGTGACAGCAGTAGTTGGTATGATAGGGCTTCTGCCTACAATTGAAGCGATTAAAGCAGGTAAAACAATTGCACTTGCTAATAAAGAAACACTTGTTACAGCGGGCGATTTAGTGATGGGGCTTGCTAGAGAAAAAGGTGTGGACATATTACCAGTTGATAGCGAGCATTCAGCTATATTCCAAAGTCTACAAGGAAATACACACAAAAGCATCGACCGTCTGATTTTAACAGCTTCTGGTGGACCTTTTAGAACATATACTAAAGAACAATTACAAGAAGTAACAGTTGAACAAGCTTTAAAACATCCTAACTGGGTAATGGGAAGTAAGATTACCATAGACTCAGCATCTCTTATGAATAAGGGATTAGAAGTGATTGAAGCGAAACACTTATTTGATGTAAAGCCTTCTGAAATTGATGTGGTTGTGCATAAAGAAAGTATTGTTCACTCTATGGTAGCCTATAAAGATGGATCAGTTATTGCACAGCTTGGTATGCCGGATATGCGTCATCCAATTGCGTATGCTTTAAATTATCCGGAAAGAAGGCAGGCAACTTATATTGAGAAGTTAGATTTAGTCAAGATTGGAGCACTTTCATTTGAAGCACCTCGTATAGATGACTTCCCATGTTTAAAATTAGCATATGATGCTTTAGAAGAAGGTGGAACAATGGGAGCTGTATTAAACGCAGCGAATGAAATCGTTGTGGCGAGTTTCTTGAATAAAGAAATTAGTTTTTTACAGATCCCTGAATTCATTCATAGAACAATGGATCAGCACATATGTATAAGTAAGCCAAGTTTAGAACAAATACTAGAAAGTGATAGATGGGCAAGAGAATATTGTAGGGAGCAGGTGTCTAAATGTTATTAATGATTGTTATCATTTTATTAATGTTTACAGTCATTGTTGTAGCACATGAGTGGGGGCATTATATTACAGCGAAAAAATGTGGTGTGTTAGTACATGAATTTGCAGTTGGTATGGGACCAATGGTATGGTCAAAACAAGTTGGAGAAACACTTTATTCGATTCGACTTCTTCCAATAGGAGGTTTCTGTCGTATGGAAGGAGAGGAAGGAGAAAGTACTAATCCGAGAGCGATGTCATCTAAAAGGCCATGGCAAAAGTTAATCATTGTCAGTGCAGGTGCTATCATGAATTTCCTTTTAGCATGGCTATTACTTGCGATATTTGTAGGTTATAGAGGAACAGCTACAAATATCATACAAGATGTACAAGTTAATACACCAGCAGCAGAGGCAGGATTACAGACAAATGACCGTATTCTTGAAATCAATGGGAATAAAATTGATCATCTAGGTCAACTACAAAATTATATGACATCTGAAGAAGAGACTTATAGCTTAACTATAAAAAGAAATCAAGAAGTAATAAATGTACCAATAGAAACACAGGTTTTAGAAGAAGGTGGTAGCCCTCGATTTGGGTTCACAATCAAGATGAGCCACTTTAATATTTGGCATAATATTAAAGTTGGGTTTATGACAATGATTGCTATGATTGTAATGGTATGGGATTCTTTGGTAGGACTTGTGTCAGGAGCAATTGGCTTTGATCAAATGGCAGGTATTGTGGGGGTTGTTGATGCAAGTAGTCAAGTGTGGGATAGCAGTATGCAGTCAGGTGGTGTGAGCTATGCAATAATGAATATGGTTTATTTATCTTCTCTCTTATCTGCAAATTTAGGGGTGATGAATTTATTACCACTACCAGCTTTAGATGGAGGACGTATATTCTTTATTTTAATTGAAATGATTAGAGGAAAAGCTATTCCGCCTGAAAAAGAAGGGGCTGTTCATTTTATAGGAATGGTATTACTGATGCTTCTGACAGTTGTTGTATTATATAATGATATTATGAGGTTAAGAGGATAAAATGTACACAAGAGAACAAACAAGAGTTGTAAAAGTAAAAGATATAGCAATTGGGGGTGGTAACCCAATTGTCATTCAATCAATGACAAATACCAAAACACAAGATGTAGATGCAACCGTTGCACAAATCTTAGCGTTAGAGGAAGCTGGATGTGAAATGGTGCGTGTCGCCGTGCCGCATGAAGAAGCAGCAAAAGCGATTGAGAAGATTATACCACGTATTCATATCCCACTTGTAGCAGATATTCATTTTGATTATCGTTTAGCTTTAATGGTGATTGAAAATGGAGTGAATAAATTACGTATTAATCCTGGGAATATTGGGAATGAAGAACGCGTAAGAATGGTTGTTGAAAAAGCAAAGACTTACGGCATCCCAATACGTATTGGTGTAAACTCTGGATCAATTAGCAAAGCTAATTTAGCGAAATATGGTGGTGTTAATGCAGAATCTATGGTAGAAAGTGCAAGTGAGCATATTCGTATTTTAGAGGAATTAGATTTTAGAGATATTGTAGTTTCATTAAAGGCTTCTAATGTGCCATTAGCCATTGAAACCTATACGACTTTTGCAGAGCGCTATAATTACCCACTCCATGTAGGTATTACAGAGGCAGGTACACTTTATAAAGGAACGATTAAATCTTCTGTAGGGTTAGGTGCTATTTTATCAAGAGGCATTGGTGATACCCTTCGTGTTTCTTTATCAGATGATCCAATAAAAGAAATTGAGTGTGCACAAGATGTATTACAATCACTTGGTCTTGGACAATATGGTGTAGAAATCATTTCATGTCCAACTTGTGGACGTACAGAAGTGGGACTTATTGAACTGGCTAATAAAGTTGAAGTAGCTACAAAATCTCTTAAAAAGAATATTAAAATTGCAGTAATGGGATGTGTTGTAAACGGACCAGGAGAAGCAAGAGAAGCAGATATTGGTATTGCTGGTGGCAAAGGAGAAGGGCTTATCTTTAAAAAGGGTGAAATTATTAAGAAAGTAAAAGAAGATGAACTCTTTAATGCTTTTATGGAAGAAGTTCATAAATTGTAAAAAGCGGCCCACAGGATAAAGGCTTGATTTTTATAAGTAATAATAGTATAATATGGTTATTATAATCATGAATGCGTCTGAAAGAGTGGGTTTTTACCCACTCTTTCGTATTGTTTAGATGTATAGTTATCGCAGTTTATGTCAAACTATAGATAAAGAAAGGATGACAACATGGATAAAAAACAAATTGTTGAGACAGTTGAGAGTTATTTAGCACCTATTCTAGAGGAATTTAAGTTTACACTTATTGATGTAGAATATGTTAAAGAAGGTCCTAATTACTATTTAAGAGTCTACATTGATAAAGAAGGTGGCATCAATATTCAAGATTGCCAAATTACAAGTCGTGCACTTGAAAAAGTATTAGAAGAAAAGGATCCAATTAAAGATCCATATATATTAGAAGTAAGTTCACCAGGCGCAGATCGCGTTTTAAAGAAAGATAGAGAGTTTGAATACTTTAAAGGCCGATTAGTTGACGTGAAATTATATAAAGCAATCAATGGTGAGAAAAATTATACAGCTACGCTTGTAGACAAAACAAAAGAGATGTTATATCTTGATGACGAAGGTCAAAAAATGGAATTTGAAATGAAAGATGTAGCAGTAGTGAGACTGGCGATTGTATTCTAGTCATTTGGAGGAGGATAAAAATGAATCAAGATTTTATTATGGCAATTGACCAAATTGCAAAATCAAAAGGGATTAATAAAGAAAAATTAATTGATGCAATTAAACAATCTATCGAAGTGGCATGCAAAAAACACTTCAACATGAGTGCAAGTGCAAAACAAAACCTTAAAATCAGTATTGATGAATCAACTGGTGAGGTTCAAGTTTATGCATCTAAAACAGTTGTACCAGATGATGAAGTAATGAATGAATTACTTGAAATTGGTCTTACTGAAGCGAAAGCATTAAACTCAATTATTGACGTAGAAGATGTGATTGATGTAGAAATTACACCAAGAAACTTTGGTCGTATTGCAGCACAAAATGCAAAACAAGTTGTAATCCAAAAGATTAAAGAAGCAGAAAGACAAATGGTGTATGAAGAATACAGCGTTAAATTAAACGATATCATCAAAGGTAAAGTTTTAAGAAAAGAGAAAAATGGTTATATTGTACAACTTGACTATACAGAAGCATCACTTCCAGCGACAGAAGCTATGCCAAATGATAACTTCGATGTGCAAATGGAACAAGGTGAGGGTATGACAGGATACAAAGCTTTCTACTTACTTAACGTAAGAGACTTCAACAAAAGTGAAGGCAAAATGGATGGCAAAAATAAAAATTCAGGTGCACAAGTTATCGTATCACGTACACATCCAGAGCTTGTAAAACGTTTATTTGAACAAGAAGTTGTTGAAATCAAAGAAGGAACAGTAGTGATTAAGAGCATTGCAAGAGAAGCTGGCTCAAGAAGTAAAATTGCTGTTTTTTCAAATGATCCAAATGTTGATCCAGTTGGAGCATGTGTTGGTGAGAAAGGAAAACGCATTAATAATATCGTAGAAGAGTTAAATGGTGAAAAAATTGACGTTGTTCACTGGCATGAAGATCCAAAAGAATTTATTAAAGAAGCTTTAAGTCCAGCAAAAGTCCTTGAAGTAGAATTAGATGAAACAAATGGTGAGCGCAATGCTAAAGTTTTAGTACCAGCAAACATTTTAACACTTGCTATTGGTAAAGGTGGCCAAAACGTACGTTTAGCAGCTAAATTAACTGGATGGAAAATTGACATTAAAAGTGCTAATGTAAATGAAGAAGTAGGGGAGTAGTGAGAGAGATGAAACCAAGAAAGATTCCTTTGCGTAAATGTACGGGTTGTAATGAAATGAAAAACAAAAAAGAAATGATTCGTATTGTAAGAGATCAAGAAGGTAACTTTTCTTTAGACTTTCATGGTAAAAAGCCAGGTAGAGGTGCATATATTTGCCCAAACGTGGACTGTCTCGCAAAAGCTGAAAAAAATAAAGGGCTAGAACGTTCATTTAAAGCAGCTGTAGACCCAATCATTTATGACCAATTAAAGAAAGAGCTTGAACATTATGATGGAAAATAGAATTTATCAAATGATTGCTTTATGTCAAAAGGCAAGAGGATTGGTGACAGGAGAATTTGCTTGTAAAAAAGCAGTACTTGAAAAAGAAGCACAGTTAGTTATTGTTGCAACAGACGCATCGAATAACACAAAAAAATTATTTGGTGATAAAACAAGTTATCGTCAAATTCCTTGTGTACAATGGGGAACAAAAGAGCAGCTTGGTAATAGACTTGGAAAAGAACCTCGTGCAGTAATTGCAATAGTGGATACTAATTTTGCAACGAAAATCGGCCAGATGATGAGTGAGCAAATCAATCAGTAACATTTGGAGGTGGATATATGTCAAAAGTCAGGGTATATGAAGTAGCTAAGAAATTAAATATTTCAACCAAAGAAATCATGGATAAATTAAAAGAGTATGGTTTTGAGGTACATAGCCATATGAGCACATTAGAAGATGAGGAAGCAGGGCTTATTATTGGTTATTATCAAGAGGTAAATGGTGAGACAGATTCTATAGAAAGTGTAGAGGATAAAAGCTTAGAGATAAATGAAAATCAGATAAACAATGAGGAAACAACCCCAGCTTTTAAGGCTCAACCCGACAGTACATTATCAAATATCGAAGACACCCAAGCGCTTACACAATCAGATGTAGTAAAACAAAAGAAGAATAAAAAGCAAAAAAAAGAGAAAGGTATAAAAGAAACGAAGCCTATGAATAATCAAACAACACGCGATGAAGTAGTAGAAGATATCAAGGTAATTCAATTACCACCAACAGTTTCAATTAAAGAGTTCGCTGGTCTTTTAAATGTAGCACCAACAGAAATCATTAAAACACTTATGAAGAGAGGAACAATTGCTAATATCAATCAAGAAATTGACTATGAATTAGCAAGTGAGCTTGCTGAAAGCTATGATGTTTTAGTTGAACCAGAAGAAGAAAAAGATGTAATGGAAGAAGTTTTCGGTGAAGTTATCGATGATGAAAAAGACTTAGAAAAACGTCCTCCAGTAGTAGTTGTAATGGGACACGTTGACCATGGTAAAACATCTCTTCTTGATGCAATTCGTTCAACACACGTAACATCAGGAGAAGCTGGTGGAATCACACAACACATTGGTGCATCTTCAATCAGCTTAAACGGACAAAAAATTACATTTTTAGATACACCAGGACACGAAGCTTTCACAGCGATGCGTATGCGTGGTGCACAAGTTACAGATATTGCAATCTTAGTAGTAGCAGCAGATGACGGTGTTATGCCACAAACAATTGAAGCGATTAACCATGCTAAAGCAGCTGGTGTACAAATCATCGTTGCAATGAACAAAATTGATAAGCCAAGTGCTAACCCAGACCGCGTAAAACAAGAACTTGCTGACCAAGGTCTTATTGTAGAAGACTGGGGCGGTGACATCATCTGTGTACCTGTATCAGCTCTTAAACGTGAAGGGATTGATAACTTATTAGAGATGGTTCTTCTTGTAGCTGAAATGAGTGATTTAAAAGCAAATCCGAGACGTAAAGCTCGTGGTACAATCATTGAAGCACAACTTGATAAAGGTCGTGGACCAGTTGCAACTGTACTTGTCCAATCTGGTACACTTCAAATTGGAGATCCAATTGTTGCAGGTTCTGCTTATGGACGTGTAAGAGCGATGATTGATAGCAAAGGTAAACAAGTGAAAAAAGCAACACCATCTACACCAGTAGAAATCTTAGGTCTTTCAGAAGTACCTACAGGTGGAGAAATGTTTTATGTAGCAAATAATGATAAACAAGCACGTCAAGTAGCTGAACGTATCAAAGCTCAAGGACGTATCCAAATGATTGGTCAAACACCAAATAAAGTATCTCTTGATGATTTATTCTCACAAATCCAAGAAGGTAAAATGAAAGATCTTAATATCATTATCAAAGCAGACGTTCAAGGTTCTGTAGAAGCTGTACGTCAAAGCTTAGAAAAATTAAGCAATGAAGAAGTTAGAATCAGAACAATTCATGGTGGAGTTGGTACAATCACAGAATCTGACGTTCAATTAGCATCTGCATCTGGTGCGATCATCATTGGTTTCAATGTACGTCCAGAAGCAGCGACAAAAGCGATGGCAGATAGAGAAGAAGTAGATATTCGTTTATATCGTGTTATCTACAATGCAATCGACGATATCAAAGCTGCTATGAAAGGTATGCTTGATCCAGAATTCGTTGAAAAAGTAGTAGGTCACGCAGAAATCCGTCAAACATTCAAAGTATCTGGCTTAGGTACAATCGGTGGTGCTTATGTAACAGATGGTAAGATGGTAAGAAATGCTGGCGTACGTATTGTACGTGACGGTATTGTGGTATACGAAGGAAATCTTGCTTCACTTAAACGTTTCAAAGATGATGCCAAAGAAGTTGCTACAAACTACGAATGTGGTGTTATGTTTGAGAAATTCAATGACATTAAAGAAGGTGACGTAGTAGAAGCCTTCATCATGGAAGAAGTTCCTAGATAAGTGTCAAAGGAAAAGGATGTGAAATAATGGCTAGCCAAAGATTAACAAGAATTAACGAAGAAATGAGAAGAGAAATCTCAGAAGTGATTCGTACAGAGATTAAAGATCCAGCTGTACAAGATGTGATGATTAGTGTTGTAGCAGTAGATACAACAAATGACTTAAAAACAGCTAAAGTATACATTAGTGTACTTCAAGATCATAAAAAACAAGAAGCTTTAGTAGGATTACAAAAAGCACAAGGATTTATTCGTAAAGAGATTGCACGTCGTATCAACTTAAGAAATACTCCAGAACTTATTTTCAAATTAGATGAATCGATTGAACGTGGTATTGAAATGTCTAAATTAATTAATGATGTTATGGCGAAAGACAGTAGACGTTAATGAAAGATACAATCTTAAGTCAAATTAAATCCGCAAAAGGAATAATTTTAGGAGCCCACACAAACCCAGATGGAGATGCTGTGGGTGCCCTTGTAGGAATGGCCACTTTATGTGGCTTTCTACATATTCCGCACCAAATTTTATTAGAAAAAATACCACATGAGTTCGAGGATTTATTAGAAAATATGCCAGTAGCTCATGAAGCAAGTATTTCTTATGATACGTTTATCAGTGTAGATTGTGGAGATTTAGAGCGTCTTGGAAAATTCCAGAAGGACTTTGAAAAGGCAGAAGTTACTATCAATATTGATCACCACGGAACCAATACTTTCTTTGCCCAGTACAATGAAGTGCAAAGAAATGCTTCAGCAACATGTGAGATTGTCTACGATTTAATCTGTTTAGCAGATTGTCCATTAACAGAAGTCTTAGCACGAAGCCTATATACAGGGATTTTAACAGATACAGGTGGATTTATGCATAGTAGCACTACACCACGTACACATGAAATTGTAGCAGGACTTATGAGAATACCGTTCCCTTTTACAAAGGTATATTATAAGCACCTCTATGAAAAATCTAAAACAGCTACAATGATGGAAGCTATTGCAATGAGTCATATGGAGCAATTATGGGATAAGCCCTATTATATGACTTATGTTACAGCACAGGAAATGGCTATCCAAGATGCTACGAAGGAAGACTTAGGGGCGATTGTGAGTTCAGTGAAAAATATTAAAGGATGCGATCTTGCAATCTTTATGTATCCACTGGATGAAACACATTATAAAGTAAGTTTTCGTAGTAATCCACCATATGATGTAGCAGCGCTCTCTGTAGGTTTAGGTGGAGGCGGCCATATACGAGCAGCAGGTGCTACGATAGAAGGCCATTTTGAAGAAGCAGTAGCACGTATTCATGAAGCACTGAAACAAGTGCCTTTAGATGAAACGATGAAAGGATCACTATGTTAAACGGAATCATTAGTATTTATAAAAAAAGAGGATTTACTTCTCATGATGTTGTTGCAAAAGCAAGGGGCATTTTAAGAGAAAGAAGAATTGGACATACAGGGACATTGGACCCAGAAGCTGAAGGTGTATTACCATTATGTATTGGTCCTGCAACCAAAGCAGTAAACTATTTAGCAGATGCTGATAAATGCTATGAAGCAGAAGTTATTTTAGGTGCTACCACTACAACAGAGGATGCGACAGGTGATATTTTAACTCAGTCAGAAGTACATGTAACAAAAGAGCAGATTGAAGAAGTTGTGGCATCTTTTATAGGAGATTACACACAAGTGCCACCAATGTATTCAGCAATTAAAGTAAATGGTGTACGTCTTTATGAACTTGCAAGACAAGGAATTGAAGTTGAAAGACCAAGTAGACAAGTTCAAATTTATAGTTGTGATATTATCGAGTGGATTGATGAGAAACGCTTTAGAATTCGTGTGAGTTGTTCTAAAGGGACTTATATCCGTACACTATGTACAGATATTGGTAAAGCTTTAGGTTGTGGCGCACATATGGGTTATTTACTTCGTACCAAAGTTGGGGCTTTTACACTTGAAGAGAGTTTAACACTAGAAGAGCTAGAAGCACATAAGGAAGAAATGACATCTTATATGCAGAGCTTAGAAGTTTTATTTGCTCACTATGCAAAGGCGCAAATCAAGGAAAGTGGAAAGAAATATTTAAATAATGGAAATCCACTTTCTCTTAATCATTTAACTCAAGTAAATCGTTATGAAGATGGTACCTTTATTCGTATTTATAATGAAGAGGACCAATTTGTTGCATTATATAAATGGAATGAAAAGCGCCAGATGCTCGAAGTTGAAAAAATGTTTATGGTAGGATAAGTTTTTGAAAATAAAAACAAAACCTCTTTTTGAAATAGCATTTCATTAGAGTTGTTTTTAGGACTTAAAATAAAGTTTTAACAAAGAATAATGTAAAAAAGGTAGGCCACATTAACAATGTCTTAACTAAATGATATTGCTAATATGGTCTACCTTTTTACGTAGAGTAAGGGACGCTAAGATGATTGTCTAAAAGCTATAATCATTTCATATGCCCCTTTGCTCAATAGATAAATTCATGATATAGTAAAAGGTAGAAAAAGAATTCATGTTGTGAGGTGTAAAGATGCAGTATATTGATCAAGCTGCGAATATAACAAGGCAGAGAGAATGCGTTGTTGTACTTGGGAATTTTGATGGTGTACATAAAGGTCATCAAAAGTTATTTGAAGTTGCCAGATATGAAGCGCAAAAAAGAGGTCTTGAAACCGTTGTTTTTTCATTTTATCCCCATCCAACATGGGTGATTGGAAATAACCCAAAGGCACTTTTAATGTCTAGAAGAGACAAAAAACGAATGGTACAACACCTTGGCATGGATGTCCTTGTAGAGTATCCTTTTACTAAGGATTTTGCAAGTATTAGTCCGGAAGAATTTTTTAAAGATACTTTAATAGAAAAATTAAAAGCGTGTGTTGTCGTAGTAGGAAGCAACTATTATTTTGGAAAGAATAAAGTAGGAAATCCAAGTTACTTAAAGAGTTTAGGTAAAATATATGATATTGATGTAAAAGTAGTAGAGGCAGTTATGAGAAAAGATCAAATGATTTCAAGTTCACAAATTAGAAGATTAGTTACAAATGGAAGAATAGAGGCGGCTAATGAGATGTTAGGTCATCCTTATATGATTGTTGGCAATGTTATGCAAGGGAAACAATTAGGGCGTACCATTGGGTTTCCAACAATTAATATAGTTGCAGAGCCAGATAGAGTTTATCCGCCAAATGGTGTGTATGCTACAAAAATAAAAGTATATTCTAACACTTATTTGGGAATGACTAATATTGGATACAATCCTACCGTTAATGGCGAAAGAAAGATGATTGAAACGCACATTTTTGACTTTAATGAAATCCTTTATGGTCAAGAGGTAACGATAGAATTTTATACATTCATTCGACCAGAGCAGAAATTTGATGGTCTCGAGGCATTACAGAGTCAAATTTCTAAAGACAAAGAGAAAATTCAACAATATTTTTCAGATGCTGTAAACGGGATTGCAAAATAAAACAAGTTATGCTATACTCATATATGTTCTATACCGTCACTCAGTAACGGGACACTCCGACCCATTCTTAGTGATAGGCATAAATAAAATTTAGGAGGAATATTACAATGACTAAAGAACGTAAACAAGAATTAATCGCAAAATATGGTAGAGGAACAAACGATACTGGTTCTCCAGAAGTTCAAATTGCTTTATTAACAGAAAGAATCAACCACTTAACAGATCACTTAAGAACACACAAAAAAGACCACCACTCTCGTCGTGGTTTATTAATGATGGTAGGTAAAAGAAGAGGTCTTCTTGACTACTTAATCAAAACAGATATCGAAAGATACCGTTCAATCATTGCAGAACTTGGAATCAGAAAATAGTAATTTAAATAGGGGCGGATTTTTCCGCCCTTTTTTACAGTGTATGAATAAACTGATTCAATAAATCGATTTAATGATTTGAAGAGAAGAATTATATTTGTGCAATGTTACAGTAAGGTTATCTTATTTTAAAGCTAAGCTTACTATAAGATTGCGCAACGATGATTTCTCTTCAAAAAGCATAAATCAAGTAGCAAAATCAATCGAGAGGAGAAATAACTATGGTAAAAAATTATTCAACCATGTTAGCTGGTAGAGAGCTATCAGTTGAAATTGGTAAAGTAGCTGGTCTTGCAAATGGCGCAGCTATGGTAAAGTATGGTGATACAGTTATTTTAGCAACAGTAGTTGCATCAGAAGAACCAAAAGAAGGGGTAGACTTCTTCCCACTTAGTGTAAACTATGAAGAAAAATTCTACTCAGTAGGTAGATTTCCAGGTGGTTATATCAAACGTGAAGCACGTCCATCTGAAAAAGCAATCTTAACATCAAGGGTAATTGATAGACCGATGCGTCCATTGTTCCCTAAAGACTATCGTAATGATGTAGTAATCACAACAACTGTTATGTCTGTAGATCAAGATTGTAGTCCAGAAGTAACAGCTATGATTGCAGCTTCATTAGTAGTAGATATTTCAGAAATTCCATTTGCTGGTCCAGTTGGTTCAGTACAAGTTGGTTTAGTAGATGGGGAGCTTGTATTCAACCCAACTCAAGCACAAAGACAAGTATCTGATATGGCACTTACTGTATCTTCATCAAAAGACAAAGTCATGATGATTGAAGCAGGTGCGAATGAAGTACCAGAAGATATGATGTATGATGCAATTATGAAAGCACATGAATTTAACCAACAAGTGGTAAAATTCATTGAAGAAATTAAAGCAGATTGTGGTAAAGAAAAAGATACAAATTATGTGAAATTTGCTGTACCGGAAGAAATCTATAAAGAAATCATCGCTCAAATTGGTGATGAAGAAATGGAAAATGCTGTATTCACAGATGATAAACAAGTAAGAGAAGTACAACTTAAAGCATTAAAAGAACGTGTTATAGAAGCATTAACAGAGGGTGGTAAAGAAGAATACCTTGAATACTTAGAAGATGCGTTCTATCAGTTCGAAAAGAAAACAGTAAGACGTATGATTTTAAAAGATCACAAACGTCCAGATGGTCGTAAATTAGATGAAATCAGACACTTAGACGCTGAAGTTGATTTACTTCCGAGAGTACATGGTACTGGTTTATTCACACGTGGACAAACACAAGTTCTTACAGTTACAACGTTAGCGGCATTATCAGAAATGCAAACATTAGATGGTTTAGATGAGTTAGAAGTTTCTAAACGTTATATGCACCACTACAACTTCCCACCATACTCAGTAGGTGAAGCACGTGCACCACGTGCACCAGGACGTCGTGAAATCGGACATGGCGCTTTAGCAGAAAGAGCACTTGTACCAGTTCTTCCATCAGAAGAAGAATTCCCATATGCAATTCGTACAGTATCTGAAGTATTAAGTTCAAATGGTTCTACTTCACAAGCA
This sequence comes from Cellulosilyticum sp., assembly GCA_017941635.1. Classification (GTDB taxonomy): domain Bacteria; phylum Bacillota; class Clostridia; order Lachnospirales; family Cellulosilyticaceae; genus Cellulosilyticum. The sequence continues at coordinate 19,570 of JAGAVZ010000265.1, read as the reverse complement.
AGTATCTGTGGTTCAACATTATCATTAATGGCTGCAGGTGTGCCAATTAAAGCACCAGTTGCTGGTATTTCAGTTGGGCTTGTAACAGGTGAAACAGATGAAGACTTCGTACTGCTTACAGATATCCAAGGTCTTGAAGATTTCTTTGGGGATATGGACTTTAAAGTAGGTGGAACACACAAAGGTATTACAGCTATCCAAATGGATATGAAGATTCAAGGTTTAACACCAGAAATTATCAAAGGGGCATTAGAAAATACACGTAAAGCAAGACTTTACATTATGGATGAAGTGATGCTTAAAGCAATCCCTGCTGTACGTGATCATTTATCACCATATGCACCAGTGATTTCACAACTTACAATTGATCCAGAAAAAATCAGTGATGTAATCGGACCAAAAGGTAAAATGATTAATCGTATCATTGATGAAACAGGTGTTAAAATTGATATCGATGACAATGGACGCGTTTTAATCTGTGGTGAAAATCAAGCTAAAGCAGATCAAGCTGCAGCAATGATTCGTAGCATTGCTGAGCCGGTACAAGAAGGTCAAGTATTCAAAGGTAAAGTAGCGCGTTTAATGAACTTTGGAGCTTTTGTTGAGTTTGCACCAGGTAAAGAAGGGTTAGTACACATTTCTCAATTAGCACATGAACGTGTGGCAAAAGTTGAAGATGTTGTAGCTGTTGGTGATGAGTTAGATGTTAAAGTTATTGAAATTGACAAACAAGGTCGTATCAACCTTTCTCATAAAGCATTATTACCAAAACCAGAATCAGCAAATCAAGCAGAATAATAACTTAAAAATGAGTAAGAAACCAATAAGAAAATAAACAATAGAAAAATTTATATGTTATAGGAAAGGGAGGCTTGCCTCCCTTTTTTGTAGATTTATAAGTATTTCTAAGCAGAATAAAGGAAATGATGAAATGAAACAAATCAAAGCCTTTGGACAGTCCATTCTAGTGGTCATATGGTTTTATGTTATTTCGTTATTAGGTGGACTTTTAGTTGAGATTTTATGTCCTAATCCAATTTCATTTTACGAAAGACATAGTTATTTATTAAACGTAATATGCTATACCATTATTTTTGTAGGATTATATAGTATAGATCAACATAAAACAGAATTTAGAGAGGGGTTAAAAAATCAAAAAGTTAAAGATGTTTTTAAATATATATTGATGGGCTTAGGAACCTATTTCATAGGTACTCTATTAGTGCGTTTATTAATTGGCTTTTTCCCTGAGTATGAAGAGATTAATCAAAGCTTTACAGCATATGAGCCTGTATTCCGCTTTATAGCCATGGTTATTTTACCTCCAATTGTAGAAGAGTATCTTTTTAGACAAAAGATACAAGGATACTTGAAGGAAGGATTTGGACTACCTATAGCGCTTATTGGCCAAGCTTTGCTGTTTGGTGGCCTTCATTATTATATGGTACAAAAAATTTATGCAGCTGTCCTAGGTCTTATCTTTGGAATTGTAAAAGAGAAAAAGGGCATAAGTGCAACTATTTGTATGCATATGACAGTGAATGGGATTGGTTGGTTAATGGGATGCATGTTAAATTACTAGAGCATTTGAATGAATAAAATATAATAAGTCAATAAAGCAGTTAAAAAAGGTTAACAGTAATAAAATCAATATGAGAAGGGAAAGAAAGATTAGGTATGAATTTATATGATCAATTACGAGCATTGCAGGTCATTCCCAATGCATATAGTGCATGGCGTGCCTATCGAGAGGATTTAACAGACTATATTATCAGTCAATTAGAATGGAATCAGCATGTCGTTATTCTGGGTGTTGGAAGAAGTAATGATATAGATTTGGAGCAGCTTTTGCCTTATGTAAAAAGACTTACTTTAATAGATAAAGATGAAGAGGCATTACAAGCGGCAATTAAGCAATATCATCTTGCAGGAAAGGCGAAAGTAGAAGTAATTCAGCAAGATTTATTGGGGCTTGATGCAGAGGATTATAGACAATATGCAAGTAAGCTTGTAAATGAGGTACGTAAAAAAGGAATGCATACTGAAATGTCTGACCTAGTAGAAATTGCAACAAATGAATTTGAAAAAATAGTAGCTAAGATTAAACTGATTTCATTAGGAGAAAAAGTATATGATGTAACAATTGCTATTGGGCTGCATAGTCAGCTGTTATCTATGATTGAATGGATTTGGCAAGTTGTATTACAAACATTAGGTCAGCAAGATGCAACGATTAGAGCTTCTATTATTGCGTTAACACCTCAAGTTATCCAGTGTTTACATGAGCAACTTATCAAGGCAACAAATTCAAAATTGATAATAGGTTGTGAATTAGGACGTAAAGGAAGAGATGGGACTGTACAAGGTGCCATTCAAGGTTTAGAGGATTTAAATGAACAACGAAGAAGAGGGAAATTAGCTAGACTAGAAGAGAACATTTTAGAATGGCCTTTTAATCGTACAAGTGGAATTGTTTATAATATGTTGATACAAGTAGATGAAGTATTATAGCATGATGAAAAATAAGAATGTTTCTTAAGCAGTTAGATACAATAGCTAGAAGTGAATCGTATAATTCAATAAGAGGAAAGAGGGCTAATCGATTATAAAATTTGAATAGATTAGATGGATAGAAGTTAGTGATAATGGTCAGTGAATGATAGAAAAGGAATTTAGTGAATGTTCTATTTTGAGAGTGGACAACTAGAAATCAATGATTTGAGAGAGGATTAGTGGAGAAGTGAATATGGAATCAATAAAAATACGTATGGCAACAGAAGCAGATGCAAAGAAGCTATTAGCTATTTATAAACCTTATGTAGAAAATACAGTAATTAGTTTTGAATATGAAGTACCTAGCGAAGAAGAATTTAGAAGTCGTATTGCACATACGCTTGAGAAATATCCTTATTTGGTAGCAGAGCATGAAGGCAGAATTTTAGGCTATGCATATGCAGCACCTTTTAAAACAAGAGCAGCATACGATTGGTCAGTTGAAACAACAATATACTTAGCAGAAGCAAGTAAAGGGTTAGGTATTGGTAGAAAGCTCTATGAAGTATTAGAAAAAATTGTGAGTAAGCAAAATGTTATCAATGTAAATGCTTGTATTGCTTATGCGAATCCAGGAAGTATTTTATTCCATGAAAAGTTAGGTTATAAAACGGTTGCACACTTTACAAAGTGTGGGTATAAATTAGGTGAGTGGCAAGACATGGTATGGATGGAGAAAATCTTAAGAGAGCATCCAGCAAAACCTGAGCCAATTATACCCGTTAGTCAATTAGAGATTGAGTTTTAACTTAATAGATAGAGGAGCTTTTAAAAGAAGTGATTCGTTTACCATGTTTAGGCTAAAGTGTATTATGCGATTTATAGTGAAGCCATTAAAAAAGCATGCAATAGATTTAATAAATAAAGGAAATGATAAAATAAGAGGCAGTCAAGAACCTATAACAAGGGGCTTGACTGTTTTTATTTCATAAATCATTATTTACAATTTAATAGAGTAATGTGTTATTATGTTTTATAGGAAAATAAGAATTTGTAGGTAAGAATTCCAATGAGCCATCTATCAATATAGGAGATTTATAGAGGAAGCACATATTTAAATCATGCGCTCATCGATAAGCAAGTAAAATTTATATAGTGCTTATAATATACCTATATACTAAATCAAGAGGAGTGATAAAATGCGAGAGCAGCTGATGAAATTATTAGGGACCAAACAAAGCATTAAAGATAAAGCTCTTAAGGAATTAGAAAATAAGGAGATGAAGTTTATTAAGAAATATCAAGAGGTAGAAGATTCATGGGTGACTCAAACATTACAAAATAAAGTACCAGAGAAATTACAGGAAAAGTTGGATTTAGCTTTTAAAAAGGCTTTTGAGTGGGTATTTGAAAAAGGAACAATAGTGATTGAAAAAAGTTATCAAAAAAAGGATTATGAACAGACATTTCAAGTTAATGCCTTTTCTGCAAAGCTCAAACAAGACAAAAAGACAATCCAAACTTTTTCAAAAGAAGCGCAGAAGAGTCGAACGAAGAATTTATTGGTATCTGGTATTGAAGGTGTAGGAATGGGGGCATTGGGTATTGGATTACCAGATATTCCGATTTTTACAGGGGTTTTATTAAAAAGTATTTATGAAATTGCGCTAAGTTATGGCTTTACATATGATACAGAGGAAGAACAATTCTTTATATTAAAAGTTATCGAAGTATCTCTATCACATGGTGAAGTATTAGTTAGTAGTAATCAAATGATTAATGAGTGGATTGAAAAACCAATGCAGCGAGAATCTCATTTAATGAAAGAACAGATGACACGTACGGCTAAGGCACTTTCAAACGAGTTATTATATATGAAATTTTTACAAGGCATTCCAATAGTGGGGGTTGTAGGTGGAATTGCAGATACAGTTTATTTAAAGAGAATAACAACATATGCTCAGCTTAAATATAAACGTCAGTTTTTACAAACGAATCAAATTATGCAATATTATCATTAGAGACACCAAAAAGCAACTCAGATTAACATGAATATATATTTGGGTCGGTAGAAAAGAATGTACAGATTGGAATCGAAAAGGGTTTTATATTGATAATTGTATCCACTGGATGATTAGTACAATGCCAGGTAGCGAGTTTTATAAAATTTGGTCTACAGTAGGTGCCATAGGAGAAGGCATTGAAATAAAATGTCATGAGGCAATGTATGCTTCAGAACTAAATGGTAAGTGTCTTGTTTTATGGCAAGATTTAGATAGAACAGAAAAAGAAAAGATTGCCTTATCACCAGAAAATACTGTAGAGCTTAAAAAGCTAATTGTAGCATGCAAGCTTGGGCAAAAATGTCAGATTCCAGCAAAAGTACCATTTGAATGCATTGGACTCATTGAAGGGATAAAAATGTTTGATGTGATGAAAGAAAGTTTAAAGTTGATGAAGCTCTATCAAGGAATGAATATAGAAGATTTAATGACATGTTTTAAACATCCCTTGATTCGGTGTGCCATTTCAGACTTTTGCCCTAAAGAATCAATAGCTAGTTCTTTGCCAATGGCTTAAGGATAAAAGTCCATCTAGAGGTTGATTCTAAATGGACTTTTGACTGTATTAGATAAAATATTTATAAAGTACACAGAGGGCTTCTTCATAAGTAAGGTTGGCATCTGGTTTAAAACAATTGTTATCTTTTAGATTAATTAGCTTGTTAGAAGTAACATAGTCAATGGCATTTTGGTCAGATGAAGAGAGGTTTTGAATATCTGTAATGGAATAAGCAGAGGTTGGTATGTAAGTTTCAGAAGAAGGGATAAGCTTTTGGTTGAGGTAAGTTATGATTTGAGCCATATTTTTTCGAGTAATCATGTCATTTAAATCAATGTGGGCTATGGTTGTAATCTCATTTGCACGTAAATTATTTTGAAGTGGTTTTATATTTTTTAAAATACCAATTAATTCTTCGCCAGTAATGGTACCCTGATAATCTGTACCATCTGTTACAATCCAACCAAGTTTTAGTGCATGATCAATGGTGGATTTAGCCCAATTACTCATGGTTTGATTGACAAGTGTATAGCCTTTAGCCGTCTTTTGGACACTAAAATTTTGATGACCATATTCAAAAAGGCGATTGACATCTAAATATTGATTAGGTGTAGAAGTTTTCATAGAAACTGCAATGAGTTCCATATCATCATAAACTGCTTTAGCTACTAAAGTTTGCCTAGCATCGTCATGAAAACCTGTTTTACAAGCAACAACATTGGAATTATAGTATGGTGTTTGAGATTTTAAGAGGCGAGAGGTATTGGTAATAGGGAGTGCTTGACCACGATTTTGAAGAAAAAAAGTAGAAGTTGCTTTACCTGCTATTTTTTCGACAGTAGGGTTAGAAAAAGCAGCTTTTGCAATTTGTGCCATATCATAGGCTGTGGTGTAGTGATTAGGATCATGGTAGCCATGGGGATTAGTAAAATGTGTATTAAGTGCACCACATTGGCGTGCTCTTTCGTTCATTTCATTGGCAAAGGTAGCAATATTACTTGAATGTGTTTGGGCTAAATCGTAGGCAATATAATTATCAGAACCGAGTAGAAGGCCATGGAGTGCATTAATCATATTATAACGGTCATTGAGCTGAAGTCCAATGGAGCTACTATCAGAAGGGACATTAGCAAAACAGCTAGAGGTTCGTGTAATGAGTGTATCACTAGGCATTTCTTCAGCGATGATAAGTGCTGTTAAAATTTTAGTAATACTAGCAGGATAAAGACGTTTGTGCGCATTTTTTTCATAAAGAATTGTATTTGTTTGGGGATTAATTAGAATAATACCATCCCCAGATGTTTCAGGTGGTTTGGCAAAAAGAGAAGTTATACATAAAGTAAAAGATAAGATGAATGTAAAGATGAATTTTAAAAACTTTGAATGCATGGTGAGCCTCCTTGTATTTAAAATAAAAGTCATTTTTTTATTATATTACCATATTTTTCAATTCTTAAGAAGTAAAAATGAAATAATTTAGTGTAAAATATAAAATTTTAAATAATTAGCTTGGTGGTATATACTATAAAACAGAAGGGAGAGGGGATTGATGAAGTATAAAAAGGGAATTATTTGCTTTATAGTAGGTCTATTATTAATTCTGGGAATAGGTTATTTCTATCCACTAAGAGAAAAGAAACAACTTTCTTTTTCGGTATCCTTCAATATAAGGAAATTGACAGATGCGGAATATAGAGAAGTAGGTACAAATGGATTGATCAATCCTCAACAAGATGATTTTAGAAAAGGGGAATTAATTGTAGAAATAAAACATACGAATGCCATCTATGATAGGTGCCTGGATATACCTTCTATCAAAGAAATTAAAATGGCATTAAATAAAAAAGAAGAAGATCGATATTGGTGGGCTACAACAACTGTTCAAGATAATGTGCATGAAGATAAGGCGTTCTATCATTATGAATTTGTTTTTTATTCTAAAGGTTTAGATGAAGGAGAAATAAGGGATTTATTTAAGGAGTTAAAAGTAAGTGGAAGATGGATTGATTCGTATAGTAAAGAGCATGAAGAAGTATTCCGATTAAATGATGTAATTTGTTTTAGTGAACGAAGTTCTGGTGAAAAGGCTCATTTAGAATAAAAGGGAGATTTTAGTTACATTTTGTAAGAATTAAAAAATAAGTATTCATACTAGATTGTATAAAACACTATTTTAAGTGGCAATATTTAAGTAAGTATGGTAAATTACTACATAAGTAAAGCGGTATCTAGCTGACCAATATGAAAATGCTTGAAATCCCTATCTATTACTGGTATAGTAAAAATTATGAATAAATGCACTTGAAAGGACGAAATATCAGTACATGACAAAATTAAAAATGCATAAGACACGTTGGAAAGCAGGGAATATGATTTACCCTATTCCAGCAGTAATGGTGAGCTGTGGAGATGAAGAAGTTGCTAATATTGTAACAGTAGGGTGGACTGGAACGATTTGTACAAATCCGCCGATGACTTATATTTCATTAAGACCGGCACGTCACTCATACGATATCATTAAGCGTACAGGCGTATTTGTCATTAACTTAACAACAGAAGCTCTCGTACGTCCAACGGATTTTTGTGGCGTTAAGAGTGGGCGTGATTTAGATAAATTTGCAGAAATGGGCCTAACGATAGAACGTGATGAGGATTATAATTGCCCAATGATTTTAGAAAGTCCAGTAAGTATTGTTTGTGAGACCGTTGAGATTAAAGAATTAGGTTCACATCATATGTTTATTGCCAATGTAAAGGCAGTTTATGTAGATGAAAGTTATATGAACGAAAAAGGTAAGTTTGAGCTGAATAAGACTGGACTCATCGCCTATTCACATGGCAGTTATCTAAAAACAGGAGATGAATTAGGGACATTTGGCTACTCTATTAGCAAAAAGAAAAAAGTAGAACAAACAAAAACTGCAAAGAAAGTAACGGAAACCAAAGCAAAAGAAACTCAAAAGTCAAAAAAGAAAACTACTTTAAAAGGGCCTAAAAAAGAAATGGCCAAGAAGCAAAACCACAAAGGTAAAAAATCTAAAACGGCTCAAAAGAAGAAACCTTATAAAAAAGCTTAAATGAAAGACTTTGATTAATCACTTAATGTCATAATAGAAACTCAAAGCATGCGACTTAATATCGTGTGCTTTTTTAGTTGATCTCATGGAGGGCATATGTGTACCACTATAAAAAGTAGTGGGCGTCATATCAAAGCATTATAAAAATGGTTTAAGTGTCTCTTAATAGAAGAAGATTAGGTTGATTTGGCTATAAAAGGATAAGAAAAGGTGAAAATAGACCTTTTCTTATCCTTTTATGAGTGGATGAAACGAAAGAGCGGTACCTTTAAGTAGTTTAGCATGCATAGGTGATGGGCATTATACATTAAAATGAATAAAGGAGTTTCCGTCTATTGTTTGAATACACTTTAGAGGATGGTCTTCTGTGCCGCCTACAATATAGAGGGTGTAGTAACGGGTGATTTTAAAGAGATTGGAAGGTTTAGTTAAAAGGACATTTTGACCGTCTACTTCTAGAAGTTCTATATCAGCAGTGGTAGGTAAAAAACTGAGATAGCCACTGGTTTGTCTCAGAGGGATTTTTTTGAAGATCGGTTTGATATCGACAAGATGCATACAAAGTGGTGCTAGATGCTGACTAAAATTAGCCACTCGAATGAGGAGATGTTCTTCAGGAATGGTTTTAGGTGGGTCGTTGATTAGGTAACCTTGATAGTCAGAGGTATTAGGGAGATAAGAAAGCACGAGGGTATAAATTTTTTGTTCACTAATCCAAAATGTACGACTATATAAGGGCTCGGTAGACTGATGAGCAGTAAGCGTCAATAGATGTTCGCCAGCACTTAAAGGTTTATAGGGGGTAAAATCTTCATATAAAAAATCTTTACAATAACGTACTTCATCTAAATAAATATCAAAGCTTTCTGCAGTAGGAAGAGCATGAAATAATCGAAGGTAGCTTGTATTAGGGGTAGGTGTTTTCATAAGCTATTTTCCTTTAAGGAGGGTTCTAGATTTAGTATATGAAAAGGGGGCTTATTGTAGAAACAGAATAAATGGTATTTTTCTAAAGGATAGGACATAAATATAGAATGAATCATATAAAACTATAAATATTAGTCAAATTATACTACAATAAAGAGAAGACTAGAGGGGGAAAAGGATGAACTTACATAAATTACGACAACTCTTAAAAAATGACGAAGGTTTTAAATTGGACTTTAAGCTGCAATTACACTTAGAACTGGAATCAGAGAAAAAAGAATTTGTAAAAGATGTGATTGCAATTGCCAATACAGCAGGTGGCAGAGGTTATATTATTTTTGGGATAGAAGACCAAACGAGGCAAATTGTAGGATTAGAGGACTTACCAGAACATATAGAAGAAAGAATTCAACAAATTATTGCACATCGCGCCTTGCCACCAGTACCTGTACGATTCGATTTATTAGAGGTGAATCATAAAAAAGTAGGTGTGGTAACGATTTTTAAGAGCATGCAAGTACCACATCAAATGATTCAAACGGGTGCTTTTTATATTAGAAGAGGGTCTACAACAGATAAGGCAAATCGTCATGAAGTCGCTAATATGCTCCAGCATTTTGGAATGCTGAGTTTTGAAAATGTGCCTTGTAGGGGAAGTAGCCTCGAAGATTTAGAAGAAGCACTTATTGAGCAATATACAGGTGCACTGAATCTAAGTGCATTGCAAAAACAAATGTTACTTTGTAGTATGGGGATTATTGCATGTGATTTAGAAAAAGAGCGTTATTATCCAACTTATGGAGGCTTATTACTGATGGGAAAACGTCCTCAAGATTTTATTCCCCATGCACTGCTGGAAGTAGACTTTAAGGGTGAAATGATGGGGTTTGAAGGAAATATTGGGAGGATGCTACAACAGTTTAAAAACAAGATGCAGCAAATCTTACCCAAAGCATATCCAATAGAAGGCTTAATAGAAGTGGTGACGAATGCGATGATTCACAGGAGCTATTGGGATAATCATCAGTATATACAGGTAACCATTTCTGATGAATGTGTCATTGTTTCTAATCCAATGAGTCATGAGGGAGATCCTTTGAGGAATGCAAAATGGCGTATGAATCCATGGCTCTACTCAAGACTATTGATGATGCAACAACCGGAGGGTTTTCATCTCGGTATTGGACTAGAAAAAACAGAGGATTTATTTAAGGCCATTGGAAAGGTGAGCGTAGAAACAAAGCCTTTAGAAGGTATTTTTCAGGTTACTTTACCAGGAATTGGTATATAGATTGAAGGCAAAGCTACATAAAAACAGCACAATAGTAAGCAAGAGAATTAAGTAAAACTTCAGATAGAAAAAGTAGGAGGGGTATCCATGAAACTTAGCCAGGTACAACAGATTTTAGAAGCTCAGTTATGGACAGGAGGAGAGCGACTAGAAAGTAAGGTGTATGCTGCTTGTGGATGTGATTTGATGAGTGATGTTTTGGCTTTTGCCAAGGAAAAAGTGCTTTTATTAACGGGCCTTATTAACCTGCAAGTAATCCGTACAGCTGAAATGTTAGATATCAAAGCTATTGTATTTGTGAGAGGTAAAAAACCATCTCAGGATATGATTGATCTAGCCAATGAACGTGGAATTGTTCTTTTTTCAACGGATATACCACTCTATCCTGCTTGTGGATTACTTTATGAGGCAGGGCTTAGAGGTTAGTAGATGACTTTTCAATTTACAGTAGATGGAAATGATTTTTTGCGAGCAGGGGAAGCTTCTACAGCGGTTAAACGGACGCTTAAGCAACTTGGGCTAGAAAGTAGCTTGGTGCGTCGTATAGGCATTGCAATGTATGAAGCAGAGATGAATATGGTGATTCATGCACATGGTGGGACAATTTGGGTAGAACTAACTGATACAAAGCTAACCATTGTGTTAAAAGATAGGGGGCCAGGTATCATAGATATTGATTTAGCCATGCAAGAAGGCTATTCTACGGCAAGTCAAGAAATTCGTGAGCTTGGTTTTGGTGCAGGAATGGGGTTGCCTAATATGAAACGTTACAGTGATCGGCTTGAAGTTACTACTCAAGTAGGACTTGGCACACAGATTATACTTGAATTTAATTTATAAGGAGGATGAAGGAAGAGGGGAAGTGCCTATGTATACGCATTCGGTTACACTAGAGGCGAATAAGTGCATTGGTTGTACAGATTGCATTAAAAGGTGTCCAACAGAAGCTATAAGAGTTCGAAATTCGAAGGCGCAGATTATAGAAGAACGTTGTATTGATTGTGGTAATTGCATTCGTATTTGTAGAAATGGTGCTAAAAAGGCAGTGACAGATGGATTAGATCTCATGCAGAACTATCGCTATCGTATTGCCTTGCCAGCACCTTCTTTTTATGCCCAATTTCCAAAAGCACCAGGGATAGAATGGATTTTAGAAGCACTCCTTCAGATTGGTTTTACAGATTATTTTGAGGTGGCCATTACAGCAGAGGTTGTAGCAGAGGCAACTTATACTTATTTGAAGCAAGCCCCGCTATTTCCAGTGATTTCATCAGCCTGTCCGGCTATCGTTCGTCTGATTCAAAGACGCTTTCCCGCTTTGCTACCACAAGTTTTACCCATTGTTTCACCAATGGAACTTGCAGCACGTTATGTGAAACAAGTCTATGTCCAAAAAGGTATTGATTTAAATGATGTAGGCGTCTTTTTTATTTCGCCTTGTCCAGCTAAAGCAACGGAAATACGTAGGCCCAAAGGGATTAAACAATCCATGGTAGATGGGGTTTTATCTATGCAGGACTTGTATAAAAAAATGCAGGGCTTGGTAGGGAAGATAGAACCTAAGCAGTTGAAACAAAGTACACATAAGGGATTAGTATGGGCTACAAGAAATGGAGGGATTGATGAAAATAAGGTAAAGGGTTATATGGCAGTAGATGGTATGGAAAATATCATTGATATTCTAGAAAAAGTAGAAGATGGTACATTGAATCATATCAACTATATTGAAGCAATGGCTTGTACAGGAGGATGTTTAGGTGGTGCATTAACGATAGAAAATCCATATGTTAGTCGAAGTAATTTAAAGAAATGGATTACTTTAGATCGAAGTGAAATGAAGCAAGGTGAAAAGAGGGGCAATTATAGGCTATTTCAAGAAATACAAGCACTTTCTACTACTTATGAATGTCCCATTAAACCACGTCCAGTTTTTTCTTTAAATGAAAATAGGAGTAAGGCACTTGAGATGATAGAAGGAATTGAAAAGCTCTATGAACGTTTACCACAGATTGATTGTGGCTCTTGTGGTGCGCCAACATGTAGATGCTTTGCAGAGGATGTCATGCGACAAGAGGTGAATATAGAGGCATGTATTTTTATGTTACGACGTAAGATTAAAGAGCTTTCAGATGAAATGCATCAGTTAGCTTATACGGTTATTCCTACAGAAAGTGAAAATGCACCAAAAGATTTAAACGATAAAGTTTAAAGAAGGCAGTCAAATAGTCCACATAAAGTGAAGAACTTGCACATATAGTAATATGAATACGCGTAGTAGGATGAGCTGAAAGATGGAGCAAAGGAAAAGAGAAGGGGGGGAGGTGACAAAAGATATGACAGTAGGAGAAATCGCATGTCGATTAAATTTAACCTGTATTGCAGGTACAGATGGATTAATGAAGGAGGTGAAAGGGGTTTATATAGGAGATGTACTAAGTGTTGCTATGGCACATGCAAGAGAAGGCGAACTATGGATTACTGTACAAGGACATATTAATGCGATTGCAGTAGCTGTTTTAGTGAATTTGCCAGCTATTGTCTTAGTCCATGGGGTCCAGGTAACACAAGAAGTGAAGAATGTTGCTGAGGAAGAAGGGATTGCATTATTATCTACCAATCAAAGAAGCTATGAAATGGTAAGTCAGTTAGTGAAGAATCTATAGGAGGGATTGGATGAAATGGGCTTATGACTTTCATATTCATACAGCTGCATCACCATGTGGAGATGAACTGATGACACCTCATAATATTGTTTGTATGAGTGTTTTAAAAGGGCTTGATGTAATTGCCATTACAGATCATCAAACAGTAGCCAACTGTGAGGTGGTTATGAAAGTCGGAAAAGCGCATGGACTTCGTGTTATTCCAGGCATGGAAATTGAATGCAGCGAAGAATTTCATATGATTGCATTGTTTCCTAATTTGGATTTAGCGTATCAAATGGAAAAATGGCTATGGAAATATTTACCCAGTATCACAAATCAACCTTCTATTTTTGGTACACAATGGCGATTGGATGAAGCAGGAGAGTGTATTGGAGAAATAAGCCAGTTACTTTTAGTAGCTGCCAATATTTCAGCAGCAGAAATTTTGGAGCAAGGAAGACGGCTTGGGGCATGGATTTATCCTGCCCATATTGATCGTAATAGCTATAGTATTTTATCTAACCTAGGTAGTATTCCAAAAGAGTATCAGCTTAGTGTCTTAGAGATTTCTAAATCCGTTTCATTAGATCAATATCAAACCATGTATAAGAACTACCAAATCATTCAATCTTCAGATGCACATTATTTACAAGATATTTCAGAAAGAGAAAATTATATAGATTCGGATACACTCGTCTTACATGGACTGATTGAATGCAATCCATAGGGGAATATAGGCCGATTTAGAGGATAAAATAGCATACAAAATACAAGAGAAATAAGTTGATAGATAATCCTAATTAAAGGGGGATGTGACATGGCATGTGAAGGATGTAAGAATGCACTGGCACAAGAAATGTATGATGAATTAGCACAGTTTATTGAATCATTGCCAGAAAAAAAGGGAGCACTTATTTCTGTACTCCATAAAGCACAGAGTATTTTTGGCTACTTGCCAAAGGAAGTTCAGGTCTTTGTAGGGAGTAAGTTAGGCATACCGATTTCAGAGGTATATGGTGTGGTAAGCTTTTATTCCTTTTTTACGATGGTGCCAAAAGGCAAATATCCTATTTCAGTGTGCTTGGGCACAGCTTGTTATGTAAGAGGGGCAGATAAGGTATTAGAGGCGTTTAAAAAGGAGCTTGGAATTGAAGTCGGACAAACCACACCAGATGGTAAGTTTTCTTTGGATGCATTAAGGTGTGTAGGCGCGTGTGGCTTAGCACCAGTTGCGCTTATTGGGGATAAAGTTTATGGACGCATTAGTGGTGAGGAAGAAGTGAAAAAGATTTTAAGGGAATATGAATAGGCTAGGGGGAATCAATATGCCAAAAATGATGTCACTAGAAGAACTTCAAAAACTAAGAGAAAAGGTGAAATCTCAAATTGACCTAAGAGAGAAGGGTGAACATGCAGAGCAAATGATTGTAGTACGTGTGGCTATGGCAACCTGTGGAATCGCAGCTGGTGCAAGAGAGATTATGAATTACTTTTCTGAGGAAGTCCGTGCAAGGGGATTGGAAAATGTCATGATTACCCAAAGTGGTTGTATGGGCTATTGTTATGCAGAGCCAACTGTTGAGATTACTAGGCCGGGTGCAGAGTCAGTTGTATATGGCCATGTAACGAAAGAGCGTGCACAGTTGATTTTAGAAAAAGCCATTATAGAGGGTGAGCTTGTAGAAGGTATCATTCCAATGAGTCATCAATCATTGGATGAATAAAAGGGGGAAGGTTCATGTCCAAGTATACAATGCATATTCTAGTTTGTGGAGGAACAGGCTGTCTTTCCTCTCAGTCAGGAGAAATTGTTTCCAATTTACAAGCGGCTATTGATGAGGCTGGAATGCAAGAGTCTGTACAAGTTTTAAAAACAGGATGTTTTGGATTCTGTGAAAAAGGACCTATTGTTAAAATTTTGCCTGATAATACATTTTATGTACAGGTTAAGCCTGAGGATGCAGAAGAAATTATCAAGGAACATATTGTAAAAGGACGAAAAGTTGCTAGACTGCTTTATGAAAATCCAAAGTCTAAAGAACACGTATCGGATTCTAAACATATGGATTTCTATAAAAAGCAAATGCGTATAGCCCTTCGTAACTGTGGATTTATCAATCCCGAGAATATAGAAGAGTACATAGCAAGAGAAGGCTATGGTGCATTAGCAAAAGTGCTCACTATGACACAGCAAGAGGTCATTGATGAAGTGAAAAAGTCAGGACTACGTGGCCGTGGAGGTGGTGGTTTCCCAACAGGACTGAAATGGGAATTTGCTTATAAAAATATTTCGGATCAAAAATATGTAGTATGTAATGCAGATGAAGGCGATCCAGGTGCCTTTATGGATCGTTCGATTTTAGAAGGCGACCCACACTCTATTGTGGAGGCAATGGCTATTTGTGGTTATGCCATTGGAGCCAATAAAGGATTGGTTTATATTCGTGCAGAGTATCCATTGGCTGTAAAAAGACTGGAATGTGCGATTAAGTCTGCACGCAGCTATGGTTTATTAGGCGAAAACATTTTAGGTACGGATTTTTCTTTTGAGATTGAAATCCGCTTTGGTGCAGGGGCTTTTGTATGTGGTGAAGAAACCGCCCTTATTCATTCTATGGAAGGTAAACGTGGTGAACCAACGACCAAACCACCTTTCCCAGCAGCAAGTGGCTATTGGGGTAAACCAACAAATGTGAACAATGTCGAAACTTTTGCAAATGTACCCGTCATTTTCCTTAAGGGGGCTGATTGGTTTAATCAAATAGGAACGGAAAAATCTAAAGGTACAAAAGTATTTGCTTTAGCAGGCAAGATTAATAACGTTGGTTTAATTGAAGTTCCTATGGGAACTACATTAAGAGAAGTAATCTATGATATTGGAGGTGGCATCAAAGATGGTAAGAAATTTAAAGCGGTTCAAACCGGTGGGCCTTCAGGTGGCTGTTTAACAGAAAAAGATCTGGATACACCAATTGATTTTGATAACTTACTCGCTAAAGGCTCCATGATGGGCTCAGGTGGTATGATTGTTATGGATGAAAGTGACTGTATGCCAGCTGTAGCAAAATTCTACTTGGAATTTACAGCTGAAGAATCTTGTGGCAAATGTACACCTTGTCGAGTGGGTACGAAGCGCTTGCTAGAAACGTTAGAAAAGATTGTTTCTGGACGTGGCACAGAAAAAGATTTAGAAGAGCTTGAGACTCTTAGTCAAGTGATTAAAGATACGGCTTTGTGTGGTTTAGGTCAAACAGCACCGAATCCTGTACTTTCTACCCTAAATGTGTTTAAGGATGAGTACATTGCCCATGTGAGAGATAAAAAATGTCCAGCGGGTCAATGTAGCGCACTGTTGCAGTATCGTATTACAGAACAGTGTAAGGGTTGTACAGCATGTAGCCGTGTTTGTCCAGTAGGTGCAATTTCTGGTGCTGTGAAGAAACAACATACCATAGATGTAAGTAAGTGTATTAAATGTGGTGCTTGTATGAGTAAATGCCGATTTAATGCAATTGTGAGAGAGTAGGAAAGGGGGAGAAAGCATGTCACAAGTGAATATAACAATAGATGGCAAACAAACCACTGTAGAAATGGGGCAAACCATTTTACAAGCTGCCCAAAAAGTAGGCGTAGATATTCCAACACTCTGTCATTTTTATTTACAGGATACCAAGATGGAAAACAAAACAGGCTCTTGTAGGATCTGTGTGGTAGAAGTTGAAGGAAGAAAAAACTTGGCACCGGCTTGTGTGACACCTATTACGGAGGGAATGGTAGTACGTACGAATAGTCTACGTGTTTTGGAAGCGAGAAAGATGATTTTAGAATTGATGCTTTCGGATCATCCAAAGGATTGTATGGCATGTACCAAGTTAGGAGATTGTGAGCTTTTAGAGATGGCACAACGCTTTGGTGTGAGATCCTTAGAAATTGGAAAAGAGGGTGCACAGTCTACTTATGCAACAGATAGTGGTCTTGCGATTGTTCGGGATATGGATAAGTGTATTATGTGTAGACGCTGTGAAACAATGTGTCGTGAGGTTCAAGGTATTGGAGCACTTTCAGGCACTAATCGTGGCTTTGATGCAGTGGTGGCAACTGCTTTTGAAAGCCCTCTTAATGAAACCAAATGTGTTCAATGTGGTCAGTGTGTGGCCGTATGTCCTACAGGGGCATTAACAGAGAAAGAATATACGAGTGAAGTTTTACAGGCGATTGCAAATCCCAATAAAACCGTTATTGTTCAAGTAGCACCTGCTGTACGTGCGGCTTTAGGAGAAGCTTTTGGACTACCAGCAGGGGCATTGGTAACAGGTAAACTAGTAGCCGCATTAAAACAATTAGGTTTTGATTATGTGTTTGATACAGATTTTGCAGCAGATGTTACTATTATGGAAGAAGGCTATGAACTTTTGGAACGTTTAGCCAAAGTGGCGCAAGGCGATACAAGTATTCGGCTACCTATTTTAACAAGTTGTTGCCCAGCTTGGGTTAATTGTTATGAAACACTTTATGAAGATTTATTAGATTTACCATCTACTGCAAGATCACCACAGCAAATATTTGGAGCAGTTGCTAAAAATTATTTTGCACAGAAAATGAATATTAACCGTGAAAGTTTAATGGTAGTTTCCATTATGCCATGTATTGCAAAAAAATACGAAGCAGCAAGACAGGAGTTTGGCGAGGATGTGGATATTGTGCTAACGACGAGAGAATTAGCAAGGCTCATTAAGCAGTGCAATATTGATTTTAATCGTTTGGAAGAGATGGAATTTGATGCGCCATTAGGAGAATCCACTGGTGCTGGGGTTATTTTCGGTACTACTGGCGGTGTTATGGAAGCGGCACTTCGTACAGCTTATGAGGTGGCAACGGGTAAGAAGTTAGAGAAAGTTGAGTTTGAAGTAGTAAGAGGGTTTGAAGAAATTAGAACAGCAACGGTACAAATTGGAGAAACAGCACTTCATGTGGCCATTGTACATGGTCTAAAGGCAGCTCAAACCGTTATGGAAGAACTGCGAAATGGGAACCCAAGAGGCTTACATGCTATAGAGATAATGGCGTGTCCTGGTGGTTGTATTGGGGGAGCAGGTCAGCCTTATCATCATGGTAATAGTGACATTCTCAAACAACGAAGAGCAGCCCTCTATAAGGTTGATGAAGGTAAGTTATTGCGCAAATCTCATGAGAATCTTTCTGTTCAGGAAATGTACAAAGACTACTTTAGAAATCCACTGAGTCACAAGGCACATGAACTATTGCATACCCATTATACATTTAAAGAACGTTTATAAATCATAGAGATGAAGAAGAGATTAAAATCATTAAGGTATACCTTTCAAAGTAAAGGTATGCCTTATCTTGATTAAGAGATGTCTTGTTTTCATGAACTAGAACGCCACATTATAAAATAGTTTTACTTTAATCCAAAGCTAAGACTAGGATAAGTGGAGATGAGAATCAGTTAAAAAATGATAGCCCAAAAAGTTAGAAGAAAACTGTAGAAAGGATGCAAATATGTAGATTAAGTACCAATAGATGAGCTGAAACCTAAAGTAAGATTAAGAAAAATAAAAAAGAAAGTAGTGAAAGATAGGGGATGGCGATGAAGGTAATTCATATTTGCATAGGGAGTGCATGCCATGTAAAAGGCAGTCGGCAAGTGATTGAAATTTTTATGAACTTGATTAAAACCTATCACTTGGAAGAAAAATTAGAGCTAAAGGCCGCCTTTTGTATTGGACATTGTATGGAAGCTGTAACGGTACAAAAGTGGGATGGACAAATTTTATCTGTGCATAAAGATAATGCCGAAGAAATTTTTATGAAGGAAATATGGCCGTATTTATAAACAGGAGATGAGTGTATGTGGATTATCGACTTTGCAAAAGCAAATTGTAAAAATTGTTATGCCTGTGTTCGGGCATGTCCAGTTGGGGCCATTAAAGTACAAGCAGAACAAGCTAAGATTATGAAGGAACGTTGTATAGGTTGCGGAAAATGTTTAAGAGTATGTCCTAAAAATGCGAAACATGTACAATCTGAGCTCTACAAAGTGAAACAATATCTTTTAGAAACAGAAAAAGTCGTGGTATCTGTGGCACCAAGCTTTGCAGCATTATGGGGAGAAAAAGGAAAGCATTTACCAGGATTATTAAAAGCATTAGGTTTTTATGCGGTAGAAGAAACAGTTGTGGGAGCACAATTGGTTACCAAAGTTTATGAAACCTATGCCAAAATGCCTGGTGATGCGTGCTATATCACAAGCTGTTGTCCAACAGTTAATGCCATGATTCAAAAACATTATCCGGAGCTTTTACCTTATTTAATTCCAGTTATTTCACCTGCAGCGTGTCATAGTCAACTCATCAAACAAAAATATGGATCAGATACACGGGTGGTATTTCTAGGGCCCTGTTTATCCAAGAAAATTGAAGGAATGGAAGAAGAATACATAGATGCCGTGCTGACCTTTGAAGAATTTTTCGAGTGGATGAAGGAGTCGGACTTCTCCTTGGAAGAACAGTCGATTATACCTTTTGATGGCATAGAGGAAAGACAACGTCTCTATC
>JAGAVZ010000264.1 GCA_017941635.1 Cellulosilyticum sp. | reverse complement strand
TACCATCGAAACATGCACAACAGAATTGTTCTTTATAGCCACAAGCTTCTTTTAATTCTTCTAATCCTAAGTATGTAAGTGAGTCTGCTCCAAGGTATTCACAAATTTCATCTACTGTTTTTTGTGCACCAATTAAGTATTTACGATATGGTGTATCAATACCAAAGTAGCAGCTGTATTGTACAGGTGGTGAAGTAATACATACGTGCACTTCTTTTGCCCCAGCTTTTCTAATTTGTTCTACAATACGTTTTGAAGTAGTTCCTCTAACGATAGAGTCATCAATCATAATCACACGTTTGCCTTCAAGATTTTTCTTAAGTGGAGAAAGCTTGATACGAACAGCATTTTCTCTCATCTCTTGAGTTGGTTGAATGAATGTACGACCAATGTAACGATTTTTAACAAGTCCTTCACCATATGGAATGCCTGATTCCTTAGAATAACCAATGGCTGCTGGAATACCTGAGTCCGGTACTGGCATGACCATATCTGCCTCGATTTTTCTTTGTCTTGCAAGAAGTTTACCTGTGTGTACTCTAAAGTCATACACATTATCTCCATCAATGACACTATCTGGTCTTGCAAAATAAATATGTTCAAAGACACATAAGTGTTTTTGGCACATATTAGATGGCTCTACACTTCTTAGACCTTCGCCATTAATAATAACGATTTCACCTGGCTCCACATCTCTCACAAATTCTGCATCTACAACATCTAGTGCACAACTTTCAGATGCTAAAACATATCCATCTTTAATTTTACCAATACAAAGTGGTCTAAGCCCATGTGGGTCACGAATCCCAATTAAGCTATCCCCTGTTGTCAGTACAAGTGCATAAGCACCTTTAAGTAAACTCATTGTATTTTTAATACCATTTTCAATCCCTTTACCACTATAACGTGCAATTAGATTTAAAATAGATTCTGAGTCTGTTGTTGAGTGGAAAATAACCCCACTATCTTCTAGAATCTCACGGATATTTTCTGCATTTACAAGGTTCCCATTATGTGCAAGACCAATATCCCCTTTTTTGTATTTCGCAACAAGTGGCTGGGCATTACGTACATCTTTATCACCTGCTGTGGAATAGCGAACGTGACCAATAGCAATATTTCCTTGAAGTTCATTAAGAGCATGCTCGTCAAAAACATCTGCTACTAAACCCATGCCTTTTTTAATTTCAATATTTCCCTCTAAATTAACAGCAATCCCTGCACTTTCTTGCCCTCTATGTTGAAGTGCGAATAAGCCATAATACGCATGTCTTGCTGCATTTTTCTCAGTTCTATAAACACCTATTACGCCACATTCTTCATGTAATGAATCTTCTTGTAAAAATTTCATTTGGCACACACTCCTATTTTGTTATTCTTGCAAGCATTTCTTGATAAACTTCTTCTACACCACCAAGGTCTCTTCTGAAACGGTCTTTATCTAATTTTTTGTTTGTTTCTGCATCCCAGAAACGGCATGTATCTGGTGAAATTTCATCTGCTAAGATGATTCTGCCATCAAAACGACCAAGTTCGATTTTGAAGTCGATTAATTTAACACCGATTTTAGCAAAGTATTCTTTTAAGAGTTCATTGATTTTAAATGTCATTTCTGTCATCACATCTAATTCTTCTCTTGTTGCTACACCAAGTGCTAAGATTTGATAATCGTTAATCATTGGGTCGCCAAGTGCATCATCTTTTAAACAAAATTCAATAGTAGGATTGTTGAGAACTGTTCCTTCCTCTACACCAAAACGTTTAGAAAATGAACCAGCAGCTACGTTTCTTACGATAACTTCAAGTGGTACGATTTCTACAGCTTTTACAACTGTTTCTCTATCATTTAATTCTTCTACAAAGTGTGTTTCAATACCATGTTCTGCAAGCATGCGGCACATGATATTGCTCATACGGTTGTTCACAACGCCTTTACCTACAATTGTTCCTTTTTTCTCGCCATTAAATGCTGTTGCATCATCTTTGTAGCTTACGATGTAATGTTTTGGATCTTCTGTTGCGAATACTTTTTTTGCTTTTCCTTCATATAATTGTTCTCTTTTTTCCATTTTAAATGCCCTCCATTTAGATAGATGTCTATCTTTTATTATCATTTTTGATATCTACCTTAATCAAACTATATAAACATTAATCTATACCAAACTTCCTCAAATCTACTTTCGAGGAAGTTTAGTGATAATAAGCCTTTTAAGTAAATTCATACACTAAAGAAAATCTTTAATAAATACTTTAACTAAAATTTTACTTATGCTTTAGGATAAAGTATTACTTTAGGTTAAAGTGTTCCTTTATCATTAGCCTTGAAAGCGTGCCATCACAGCTGCATCCTTAGCTGCCACTTTTTCTTCCATTGCTTTTTTATGTGCTTTGAGTTTTTCTTTGAGCTCAGGATTAGATAGTGCTAGCATTTGAACTGCCAAAATTCCAGCATTTTCAGCTCCATCAATCGCTACTGTTGCTACTGGAATACCAGGTGGCATCTGTACGATAGATAGAAGTGAATCTAAACCATCTAATGTACTTGATTTGATTGGAAGTCCAATCACCGGAATGGTTGTATAAGCTGCAAGAACACCGCCTAAATGTGCAGCTTTACCTGCTGCTGCTACAATCACACCAATACCATTTTCCTCAGCTGTTTTAGCAAACTCTTCAGCTGCCACTGGTGTACGATGAGCAGAAATAACTCTTACTACAACTTCTACACCAAAATCTTGAACTGTCTTAATCCCTTTTTCTACTACAGGAAGATCTGAATCACTTCCCATTACAAAAGCTACTTTCATCCTAAAACCTCCTTACCTTTTGCCTATCATTTCTAGAAAATTATCTTTTTATTTAAAATAATTAACCCCAGATTCAAATAATTTTTGATCTTTAAGACCTGGAATATTTTTGTGTACATATTCTCCAATACGTTCACTATGTCCCATCTTACCAATGATACGTCCGTCAAGAGATACAATACCTTCGATATTTTCCATACTACCATTTACATTCACATTACCATCTGCACTTGCAAATCCTGTTTCATCTACATATTGGCTAAATACTTGCCCATTAGCAATTAAATCTTGTAGCACCGCTGTTGGTGCTACAAAACGTCCTTCACCATGAGATAATGGAATTTCATACAGTTCACCAAGATTTACACCGTTAAGCCATGGAGAAGCTACACTTGTAATTTTTGTTTTAGCCATTACTGAGATATGTTTACCAATTGTGTTGTAAGTAAGTGTTGGGCAAGCAGCATCCATCTCACGAATTTCACCATATGGCAGAAGACCTAATTTTACGAGCACTTGGAAACCATTACAGATACCAAGCATTAAACCATCTTCCTTGTAAAGGTGTTCATGAATCGCTTCTTTTAATTTTTCATTTCTAAAGGTTGATGCGATGAATTTACCACTTCCGTCTGGCTCATCACCAGCTGAGAACCCACCTGGGAAAGCAATGATTTGTGCATTTTTGATGCCTTTATAAAGTCTTTCGATGGATTCTTCAATGTCTGTGTTTGTACGATTTAAGAATAAGACTTCATTAACTTTAGCCCCTGCTCTTTCAAAAGCACGTCTTGTATCTTTTTCACAGTTTGTTCCTGGGAATACTGGAATAAGCACCTCTGGCTGAGCAATTTTATTTTTCGCTACATAGATTTTTCTTTCACCTGTGAAGGTTGCATCTTTTGCTACTTCTTTGGCATCTACTTTTTGAACAAATACAGAAGCTGTTGGTGCAAGTAAACTTGTAATAACGTCTTCAAGTTCTACTTCAATTTCATTGATGCAAAGGACTTTTTCAGCTACTGTTTCACCAATTACTTCAAAGATGCTGCTATCTAAAGTTTCTGCTACGCTTGGTGCTACTTCTAATACAAGATTTCCATAAGCTGCTTTAAATACATCACCTGTAACATTTACTTTAGCTCCGATTTCATTACCGATTGCCATTTGAGCAAGTGCTGCTACTAAGCCACCTTTACCAATTGCATAACTTGCTAATACTTTACCTTCTTTAACTAATTCATAAATCGCACCATATGCTTTGTGCATTTGATTAAAGTCTGGCATAAACGCATCATCTACAGGAATGTTGACACTTACAAGTTTGCTACCTACTTCTTTTAAGCTACCGCTGATGCATTCTTTTGCATCTCCTACGTTACATGTGAAAGAAATAAGTGTTGGTGGAACGCTAATGTTTTCAAATGTACCTGACATACTATCTTTACCACCAATAGAGGCAATCCCTAATTCTTTTTGTGCTTTTAAAGCACCTAATAATGCTGCTACTGGTTTACCCCAGCTTACTTCACCTGTTAAACGTTCGAAGTATTCTTGGAATGAAAGATAAGTTTTTCTATAATCTGCTCCAAGTGCGACTACTTTAGCTAAACTTTCTACAACTGCATATACTGCACCATGGAATGGTGACATTTCTGATAAATAAGGATCAAATCCATGTGTCATATAAGTTGCTGCTGTTGTTTCCCCTTCAAGTACTGGGATTTTAGCAACCATACCATTTTCTTTAGTAAGTTGGTTTTTACCACCATATGGCATCAGTACAGTATTTGCTCCAATTGTACTATCAAATTGCATACCTAAACCTTTTTGAATTCCTACATTAAGGTCTTTTAAAGTTGCAAGGATATTTTCTTTTGAAAGAACGTTTTCTTTTACTTCTACATGAGGTGCTGTTACTTTTGCCTCTCTTTGCTGTGTTACCCCTGCACTATCTAAGAAGCTTCTATCAATATGTACGATTTCTTTGCCTCTCCATGTCATCACAAGTTGTTTTTCTTCTGTAACTTCTGCTACACATACGGCATCTAAATTTTCTTCATGAGCAAGTGCAATGACTTTATCTAAATCTGCTCTATCAATGGCAATTGCCATACGTTCTTGTGATTCAGAGATAGCAAGCTCTGTTCCATCAAGCCCCATATATTTAACTGGTACAAGGTCTAAGTTAATGCGAAGGCCTTCTGCAATTTCACCAATTGCAACGCATACACCACCTGCACCAAAGTCATTACAACGTTTGATACATTTAGAGAACTCTGCATTTCTAAAGAGTCTTTGAAGCTTTCTTTCAACAACTGGATTTCCTTTTTGAACTTCTGAACCACATGTATGAAGTGATTCTTCTGTATGTTCTTTAGATGAACCTGTGGCACCACCACAACCATCACGACCTGTGGCACCACCAAGTAAGATAATCACATCACCTGGAACTGGTTCTTCGTGTTTAACATTGGCACGCTTTACAGCACCTACTACTGCACCAACTTCTAAACGTTTTGCTTTGTAGCCTTCATGGTAGTATTCTTTAACTTCACCTGTTGCAAGACCAATTTGGTTACCATATGAACTATAACCATTAGCTGCTGTTTTTGTAATCACACGTTGTGGTAATTTACCAGCCATTGTGTTTTCAAGTGGTTCATTAGGGTCTGCTGCACCTGTTACACGCATAGCTTGATATACATAACTACGTCCTGAAAGTGGGTCACGAATAGCTCCACCAAGACATGTTGCCGCCCCACCAAATGGTTCGATTTCTGTTGGGTGATTGTGTGTTTCATTTTTGAAGAGTACAAGGTATTCTTCTTCTTTGTCACCCACTTTAATGTTTTCTTTGATTGTACAAGCATTGATTTCTGCTGTTTCAAAGAGTTCTTTTAAGCCGCCTTCTTTTTTAAGATATTTCACAATGATGGTTGCCATATCCATTAAGGTTACTTTTTTAGCTTTCTTTGTATGGATTTCTTCACGCATTGCATAGTATTCATCTAATGCTGCTTTAATTGGTGCTGCATACGCCCCGTCTTCTACTTCAATTTTAGTGAGCTCTGTCATAAAAGTTGTGTGACGGCAGTGATCTGACCAGTAAGTATCTACTACTTTTAACTCTGTGAAACTTGGATTACGATTAATTCCTTTGAAATAACCTTGGAAATAAGTAAGATCTTCAAGGCTCATTGCAAGACCTTGTTCTTTTCTAAAAGCTTCAAGGGCATCTTGGTCTAAAGCGTTAAACCCTTCTAAAACTTTTACATCTTCTGGTACTGGATAAACCATGTCTAAAGTATCTTTTTTATCAAGAGAAACTTCTTCTGCTTCTACTGGATTGATGACACTAGATTTAATTTTTGCTTTTTCACTCTCTGTAAAGTTTCCAGCAATAATATACACTTTAGCAGTTTGTACAGCTGGTTTTAAGTTACTATCTAAGATTCTTAAACATTGTTCACAAGAATCAGCTCTTTGATCGTATTGACCTCTAAGATAACTTACTGCAAATACAAATTCATCATCAAAAGCCACTTCATCTTCTACTAATACATCTGATTGTGGCTCAGAGAAAATAGTATTTAAAGCTTTCTTATATGCTTCCTCTGAAATATGTTCAATATCATATCTATTTAGGATTCTGACGCTCTTTACAGATTCTATATGTAAGAAGTCTTTTAATTCATTTTCCATACGTTTCGCTTCTACATTAAATCCATCTTTTTTCTCTACATATACTCTGAAAACACTCATTGTGGTTCCCCTTTCAAAAGAATTACCTGAATTATTTACCAAAATACTAACATGTTTATTAATTTTAGTCAATAAATAATTCGAACATTATGCAGTTATAAATATAAAAAGTTCGGCACAACACCTATTTTCCCAAGTAACTTATCATTTTTCGTTCTTTTTTACAATTTTTCCCTTATTTTCACCTTCAATATAGTACAAGCTCCCGAACATTCTCTTGTATAATGCCTCTTATCATTTTAACAATCTTCACTTTGTCTTGTATCATTATTTAGTAATATCCTGATTCCAATTTAAACTACTAATCACAATACTTAAAATTCTCCCTTCTAGAATCAATAAAATAAGAGTAGTTATTTAATCTGTCTTTACTGACTTCATAACTACTCTTTAATTCATAAAAAGGGTAAATGATTATTTATCTGCTAAACAATCATTTACCCTTTTTATTCATCTAACATGACTTTTAATTTTTTTAAGATACGTTTTTCAATACGTGATACTTGTACTTGTGAAATATCCAATATTTCTGCTATTTCTGTTTGTGTACGGTCTTCAAAATATCTCAGCGTAATGAGCTCTCTTTCTATAGGAAGTAACCTCGATATCAGCTCAGCTAACATCATCTTATCAATAAGGCTATTTTGAACCACTGGTGATTCATCAATTTTCTCACTTAATGTAATCGGTTTACCATCTCCTTGGTAAATCACTGCATTGAGCGATTCTACCTCTGCACTTGATTCTAAAGCATAGGCAACTTCTTCTACTTCCATATCTAGACCTGCTGCTATTTCACTAATAGTAGGTTCTCTATTAAACTCTTTGAGCAGCTCCTCTTTAACGATTCTGGCTTTATAGGCAGTTTCTTTTAAAGAACGGCTTACCTTTAACATGCCATCATCCCGAAGAAAGCGTTTAATTTCACCTACAATCATGGGAACAGCATAAGTTGAAAATTTGACATTAAAACTGGAATCGAATTTATCAATACTTTTTAATAGTCCAATGCTCCCAATTTGAAACAAATCTTCAAGTTCATAACCCCGTCCGATAAATCTCCTGACCAAACTCCAAACAAGCCCCATATTCTCATCGACCAATTGGTCCTTTGCTTTCTCATCACCTTGTTGCGCGCGCAGAATAAGTTCTAAGGTATGATCCATACTATCCCACCTTTTCTCTCCTTGAGTGGCACTGCTTTTCAAGCTTACTGCTGCTCAAGTGATTTTTTCATTTTGACTGTTGTACCAGCTCCTGGGTGTGAACATACCTCAACTTCATCCATCATTTCTTGCATAACTGTAAAACCTAGTCCTGCACGTTCTTCTTCTAGTGAAGTGGTATAAAGTGGTTGCATCGCTTCTTCTACACTTTTAATGCCTTTTCCTTGATCTATAATGGTAATGACAACTTCATTACCTTCATAGCTACACTTTACAACTACTAGGCCTTCTTCGTGTCCTTGATAGCCATGAATAATTGCATTGGTTACTGCCTCAGATACAGCCATCTTAATATCGTATAGTTGCTCCACTGTTGGATCTAACTGAGAAATAAAAGAACTAATTGCCACACGTGCAAAAGCTTCATTAATGGACTGGCTAAAAAATTGTATCTGCATTTCATTTTTCTTTGGCACTTTGTTTCCCCCTTGCAGCTTATCTTAAGCTAATTCTTTTAAGGCCTCCTGCTTGTTAGAGTATGCTTTCATCAGTTTGCATACATTACTCATCTTAAGTATTCTCTCTATATCTTTTGGCACGTTATATAGGCCAATTCTACCTCCACCTATAGCAACTAATCTATATCTTCCCATCAACATTCCTATTCCGGAACTATCCATAAAGGTTACCTTTTCAAAATCAAATAATAAATTTTTAGCTCTCTTCTTTTGATAATTCCTATCTACCGCCTGTCTAATTGAGACACAGGTATGATGGTCAATCTCACCCATCAGTGCTACTACTAACGTAGAATCTAGCATGTAAAATTCCATTTGCACTTCGCTCTCTCCTCCTTGTTTAATAATAACCTAAACTAAGGATAGACTCTTTTCCAGTAATTGTCAATCTTTTTCCAATATTTGTTTTTTAATAAATTTAAATACATTTAATTAGTACTACTAAGTGCTTTTAAACGATCATCTGATTTATAAGCCTCGCTCGTCTTTGGATATTCAGCTACAATCTTATTATAATATTTCTTTGCTCCATCCAAATCTTCATTTTGCTCACAGATTTGCCCCAAGCAATAAAGACTCTTACGTGCAATTTGATCACTTGGTTCATACTGCATTAAAGTTTCAAATTGCATCACTGATTCTATGTAGTTTTCTGCATTATATAAACTAACAGCCTGATTATATAGACTTTCTGTTACGCGTGGATACACACTCGCTTTAAGACTTGTTAGTGTTTCCATATCCGTTTCATCTAAACGGGTTGTTGCTACATTATACAGGATTTGTGCAGCTTCTTCATAAGCATGTTCCTTTATCAAACTTTGTACCCTCGTAAGCTTGTCTTTTTGCTCAAATACAGCTAACTGTTCTTCATAATTTTTTACCTTATCCTGTAGTTTCTCATTTTCACCTTCTAATTCTGTCACTTTAATCGTTTGCTCCTGGGATAAAGTTTCAATTTCCTCAGATAAAGTTTCTTTTGCTTCTTGTAAAATAGCAATTTTCTCTTTGTATTGATTCACTTCATTAGGTAACACTAAGCATTTTGTAATAATAAACATACCTATTGCGCCCAAGATAAAATAACCCACATATCTTCTATAATAAGCACCTTGATTCAATACTTTATGTACATTAACTTCTACTTTTGGCTGTTTCAAATACTGCTGCTGTGGCTGCTTTGAATAATCACGTTCGTATGGTTCTAGCCCTTCAAGCTTTTCTTTACTCATCTCCTTAAAATACGCTAGAATGATTTTATGACTTCGATCTATACCTAATGCCTTATTCACTTGCTCGCTCGCCTTACGAAATTGACCTTGTTTCATATAAGCTAGTGCCAAAAGTGCTCTTGCTTCCACTAAATTTGGATTGATACTTACTGATTTTTTTAGACGAATAATGGCCATATCTAAATTTTCTTGCTGCATATACGCAAGTGATTTATTGTATAAAACAATGGATTCTTTTCGGGTCGCTAAAAACTTAGGTTGTTTTTGAATTTGTTCTATATAATAGAATGCAATATTATCTTCTTTCTCCAAAGAAGTACTAATAATCCATTCTTTTAATGCACTTCCTATCTGACCCAACTCAAAGTAGACTAGTCCCAATAAATTTCGTGCCTTGGTATTATACTTATATAGCATAACGGCCTTGTGTAAATAGACTGCTGCTAAGGAAAGTTCTCTATTTTTACTTGCTTTTAACCCTTGGTTATAATAAAAGGCGCTTGTATCCCAGAATACTTTAAATGATTCAATTCTTTCAAGACAGGCATTGCAATATATCCCTGATTTAATCAAATTTCCGCAATGAGGACATCTATACTTCATCTTTATAGCTCCCTATCTTTTTCTTCAATTTTTCCTATACGTTTGCCACCTTTGTCTGGTAGTTCTGATTTAATCAAATCAATAATATCTCTCATATCTTCTGTTGCTATTTTATTTTCAATGTGATTTACTTCTAATAAAGGAGTAAATTTTTCTAATTCTTGTTCAAAATCCAACATTGTTCCAAACCTTCCTCTACATATCTTTACTTTTTATATAATATTTTTTCTTTTTCTAAAAATATCATATATTTATAGTACAACTCATAACTCGATTACGCAATATAAATTGCTATTGAATGCTTGACATGTCTCAAAAAAGTCTGTACCCTAATATTTAAATTGTAATAATAAAGAGGTGCTATATGTCACAAAAAGAAGATCTCTGTTCTTGCACAATTATTCATGAAGACATCGTACAATCTGTTGCAAGTCAAATGCTCCCTCCAGAGCATACTGCTAATTTAGCAGAACTCTTTAAAGTTTTTGGAGATGCTACCAGGCTTAGAATACTTCACGCACTCAAATGTTCTGAGATGTGCGTATGTGACCTAGCAGCTTGCCTTGGTATGACACATTCTGCCATTTCACACCAGCTCCGTATTTTAAAAGCTTATAATCTGGTTATAGGACGCAAACAAGGTAAGGTGGTTTATTATACTCTAGCTGATTCACATGTTATTGCTTTACTTAATACAGGACTAGAACATGTTAATGAATAAGCATACTGAAAATGAACTATACTAAAAGGGACTACCTACTTACTAGGCAGTCCCTTTCTATTTTCTTCATTGATTATATCCACCATTCATTTTTAGGCGAACTTGCTTTTAATATTTCATTTCTTATATGAAGGTTCTTGTTGCTTTTACTATATTCTTTATTCTTTTTACATGCTGCTATCTTTCTTCTTTCATCTAAATAGATGACTTTCCCCTTCTGAGCAGCATGACACTCTCTATGTTTCTTCAACGTTTCACTAGATTTTTGACTAACTGTTGGTTTAGGAGTAGCCACTTGCTCTTTGACTGTCCGGTCATTCTTTTTATCTTCTTCATGTTTAAAGTTTATCATGGATTTAATGATTATCATAATAAAAAATACACCGATTAGTAAAATTATAAAATTTGTATCCATTCTCCCAACCTCCCACTATTCAAACTAATTATTCCATCGTTTCCTATTCCCTTTCTATGGTCATTGTTCCCGCACTGTTTCAATGACTCTCTTATTTATAATTTATTCTTATTTATCTTGACATATGCTTATTTATATGGGCTTAATCTGATTATTTTCATCCAACTACATATTATCCTTTGAACCTAATTTTATAAATCAGCTTATACTTTTAATAAATTTTCCATCTCCGTTAATTATATTATAAATTTTCTTTAATTTTATTAAACATATACCACAATTTTGCCCTCTTATTTTTTATACTTTAAATTTTTCCATACAAAAAGCTACCTTCATAAATAAGGTAGCTCCTATGTTATTGTGCAATATAGCTCATCAATACTTTAAAAGATTCATTGTCCTTTTCAGCTTTATATGCTTTTTGAATATCATGTTTCGCTGCTTCTAGTTGATTTAAGTTATAGTACACAATGCCTCTTTCTGCTAAGGCATTGGCATCATGCTTTCTCATTGTAAGGTATGTATTATAGTAATGAAGGCTTTCTTCATAGTTTCCTAGTAATCCATTAAGTAGCCCCATACAGTAAGTAGCCCCTTCATTATCTGGCTCTAATTCTAAAACACGTTTGTAGATTTTAAGTGCTTCATCATACATTTTGATACTTAAAAGGATACTACCTTTACATTCATAACCAATGGCTAATTCTGGTTCCACTTCAATAGCTTTATTGAAACAACGAATAGCACGACCATATAAATCCTTTTGTAAAAATTCGTCTGCTTTTGCAAAGTACATTTCAAATTCTGGGAAATTCAAAATAGATTTGCCTTCTAAGTCTTTTTCTTTAAGCACAAAGTTCATTTGGTCATCTTGATAATTATGAATGTACATCGCAAAGTCACGAATAATCATTTCATCCTTTTCAAAATAAATCCCTTCTTCGCTGTCAGGTGCATCTAATAGTCGGAGTTCTACTGGTAAAAGAAGTGCTTCTTTAGCTGGTGCTTTCATCACATATTGAAATACAGTACGTTCACTATCTAATGAAAGTATTTCTGTGGCATTTCTATAAATGGTTGCATTTTTGTACCAACCGATCACTTTATTTTCGCCTTTTCTATTGCGTGCTGTCCATACAACTGTCACACCTTCTACTTGTTCATCTTCCAAGCTTACATCTACAAATTGTTCAATCGGAAATGTATCCATTCCTTCACCATAACCATAGTAATGTCCATTCACATGTTGAAAATTATAACCACATGCAGGAACTTGTACTTCTTCATCCCCTTCACCTGCATAATATTTCATCCAAGGTACATTTATAAATACTATTTTCATTGTTTCTCTCCTTGACTTTATTCCACTTCATTCACTAAATTAACTGATTCACTGAATCTATTAAACTTAATAGTCTTATTTTAACATATTCTGGCGAATTGCTAAACCATTATCTTTTTATATTGAATGATTTTCGTCATCAGCACATAACCATTTTATATCATATATGTCTTCTTAGTAGCTAAATAAGGTCAATCTATGCTATATTACTGTATACATCTATTGGATTATATACTACTAGAAAGGACTCAAAAAATGAAAGATTATGAAAAACTCATAGAAGATAAATATGAACGATTTACAATTAGTAAAACGAAATATGCTGTGTTAAAAATCTCCACTCCCTTACCTAAAGCAGAAATAATTTACCATAGTTGGTTTTCAAATGATTGGGATAACACTGGATATATATTTTATAAGCCATTCTTTCGAACGAAAGGCAAGCTCTATATGTTTAAAGGAGAACCTTTTGAACTACCCGAATATCCTCCATTAACTGGCTCACAAAAAAATAAACAATTAAAAGGCCTACAACTAAAAAAACGCTTTAAAAACTTACAACTGAAAAAACGCTTTTTAATCGGCATATATGATTTTCTATTTCATTTAACCCAAAAACCTGACTACACGATGCGAAACAAGGCTGAAAAAAGGATCGCCACAAGTGTCTTTATAGATTTACTAATTCTATCATTAATAGGGGGTATATTATTTTTAATCGTATGGTATTTCTTTTATAAATAAACATACTAATTTGGTAATGTATTTTTACTTTCTGTCAAATACTGTACATATTTCACTTTACAATCCTCCAAGCACTTGATATATATTTCCAAACGAAAAGGAGATGCTAACATATTCACACATGTTAACGCCTCCTTTTTTAATCTCTATAAATAAAATTGCTGCACCATATAAAGTACAATGACAAATCCAAAGTTAATTAAAGAAAATAGCACGAGATAGCGTTTCACCTTATCTGGGTTATGCTTCTTAAACTCTGAAAATGTAATTAAACTTGCAAGTGATGCAATCAGTGTCCCGCATCCACCAATGTTAACTGCTGGTAGTAAGCTATGATAATCTGTTGTGAAATGTGAAAGTAATACGGCACTTGGTACATTACTAATCACCTGACAGGATAAAATCCCAAAGAGTAATGTATTGATTGGAAGCACCTGTGTAAAGAAACTATTAACTGCTGGTATTCTTGCCATATTCCCACTAAAAACAAAGAATACACAAAATGTTGCAAGTAGCGGATAATTGACCTCTTTAATCGCTTTCTTATCCATCACATATAAAATCCCTGTAATAACAATTGTCCCAAGAAGATATGGAATCACACGAAATACAATTAAAATACTACATACAAATAAAATACTATAAATCACTGTACGCTTTTTATTCAGTACATAATCATGATCTTTTTTCAATTGTAATGGCGTTGGCTTCACAAAGCAACAAATGATAAGAATTAGAACTGTTGCTGTAAGGAATGTAGGAAGCATAATCTTCACAAACTCTAAAGTATCTATATTATAGTAAGCATATAAATATAGATTTTGAGGATTTCCAAAAGGTGTCACCATCCCACCTAAGTTGGCTGCAATATTTTGCATAATAAAAGTAAATGCCATTGCTTCTTTATTATCTGTACTATTTAATACATAAAATCCAAGCGGTAAAAACGTAAGAAGTGCCATATCATTGGCCAATAACATAGACCCTACAAACGTAATCACTACTAAGCCTAATGTCGCATTTCTTAGATTGTGTAACTTAAGTACAATATTTTTACTTAAAATCTCAAAAACATAGATATGTGAAAAAGCCGAAACAACAGCTAGTGTACAAAATAAAGTCGCTAACGTTCTCCAGTTAAAGTATCCCAAATACTGCGCATCTACTGGAACAAACACACAAGTGATAAGCATTGCAATAAAAGCAATTGTCAAAACAAATTGCTCCTTAGCAAAGTGAATACTTTTTCGCAAGAGCTTTGCCCATAATGATTGATTGCCTTTATGGTCTACAGGCATCTCAAGTGTCGCTTCGACCCGATTCATTTCTAATGGATCCTTCATAATAATCCCTCTCTTTATTAAATGATACTTATACCAAATATTGATTTTATCAAACTGTCCATAAAATGCAATTGTTTTTTTATAAAGATATCTAATTTATTATTTGGTAGATATTACGCTTTTCTTCAAAAGAATTAGCTTATCTTAATTTTGTATCTATTCTAATCATAAACTTTTTATTATTTAATATAAATTTTATTATTAATTCATTTTTTTCATTTTCTAGATTATTATTTTTGTGTTTATTTTTTGACAAAATGCCGTTATAATAATATTTAGTAAGAGAAATAATATATTGATTTATTATTTTCTACAATAAAACATAAATGGAGGTTCGAATATGTTAGTTTCAGCTAAAGACATGTTAAACAAAGCAAGAGAAGGTAAATACGCTGTTGGTCAATTCAATATCAACAACCTTGAATGGACAAAAGCTATTCTTCTTACAGCACAAGAAAATAATTCACCAGTTATCTTAGGGGTATCTGAAGGTGCTGGTAAATACATGTGCGGTTACAAAACAATCGTAGGTATGGTTAATGGTATGATTGAAGAATTAAATATTACTGTACCAGTAGCACTTCATTTAGACCACGGTTCTTATGAAGCTGCTTTAAAATGTATTGAAGCTGGTTTCTCATCAGTTATGTTCGACGGTTCTCATTACTCAATCGAAGAAAACATTGAAAAAACAACTGAACTTGTAAAAATCACAAACGAAAAAGGTCTTTCTTTAGAGGCAGAAGTTGGATCAATCGGTGGTGAAGAAGATGGTGTTGTTGGTGCTGGTGAAGTAGCAGATGCTAACGAATGTAAACAAATTGCTGACCTTGGCGTAACAATGCTTGCTGCAGGTATCGGTAACATCCATGGTAAATACCCAGCAAACTGGAAAGGTTTAGCTTTTGATGCTCTTGAAGAAATCAAAGCTGCAACTGGTAATATGCCTCTTGTACTTCATGGTGGTACAGGTATCCCAGCTGAAATGATTCAAAAAGCAATCTCTTTAGGTGTAGCAAAAATTAACGTTAATACAGAATGTCAATTAGCTTTCTCAGAAGCAACTCGTAAATACATTGAAGCTGGTAAAGACTTAGAAGGTAAAGGATTTGACCCTCGTAAAGTTTTAGCTCCAGGATTTGAAGCGATCAAAGCTACAGTTAAAGAAAAAATGGAATTATTCGGTTCTATTAATAAAGCGTAATCTCCATTCGTTTTCATATAGTTTGTACTTAGAACACAAAAAAGGACAAGCCTAGATTTTCTAACTTAGGGCGTGTCCTTTTTATTTTTGAGGCTATTTTTTATTTTTTATCAATTCAAATCCTTCTTACATACATATCATTAGATATTCTGCTACTTCCAATGTTTCATTTCTCTCCTCTATCTTATCTAAGCCATAGATTAAAATACGTCCATTTATCATATAGTCATTAGAGCCAATCATCATCTCTTTATAACTATTTAATTTAAACTTTTAAAAGTATGTATGCTATATAGCTTGTCATGTCATAATATATAAACGCATCATCCAATAAATTTATTTCTTTTTCGTCAATAATTTCATCTCTAAATCTCTTTTTAAACTTTGTTTTAGAATCTCAAAATAGACAAAAAATACCAGAATAAATAAATTCATACTGCACATATTAATACCATGATAACCACAAAACATTCCACCTCAGAAATGAGGTATTGAATATTTCGTGATTATCAAATAAAAACAAACACCTAATAGGGGGCAATTATTATGGCAAACAAATCAACTTTCGAACAAATGAAATACGAAGTAGCTAGAGAAGTAGGCGTACCTTTAAAACAAGGATACAACGGAGACCTTACAGCTAGAGAAGCTGGACGTATTGGTGGAACAATTGTTCAAAAAGTATTCGAAAGCTATAAAGCGTCAAAATAATTGAAGAGTGGAAAAAAGAGCTCACCTAAGTGAGCTCTTTTTTTATTTGCTTGGAGTTATCAAAACTCTTTAAAAATTATTCTTCTATTTCTACCATTTTTACATCACCAAGCCACATTTTGCTAACTGATGTAATTTCCCAATCTTCTACTGTATCTTGAACCATGATTGGATATGTATAATAAGAGATTGGAAGCATTGGTAAATCTTCCATTAAGATGTTGTATGCATTGTATAAGTGTTCCATACGTTCATCGCCACTTGTTTGTCTAGATGCAGCCATTTCAGCATCGAATGTTTCACTTGCATAACGACCAATATTTTGTCCATTAGCTGATTCAAAGATTTCCAGCATTGTTTGTGGATCGTTGTAATCTCCAATCCATCCACGGCGTGCTAAGGTGTCAAACTTATTGTTATTTGTTGTTTCTTGGAATACAGCCCACTCTTGATTTGTAAGTTTTACTGTTACGCCTAAGTTTTGTTTAAGCATTTCTTGAACAGCTTCTGCGATTTGTTTGTGTTTTTCACTTGTATTGTAAAGAATTTCAATTTCTCCTAAACCTTCACCATTTGGATAACCAGCTTCTGCAAGAAGTGCTTTTGCTTGTTCTACATCTGCTTTACCTGTGAAACCGAAGTCTCCTGCTACCTCAGCAAAAGATTTACCTTGGTTATCTTTTACATTAGTTGGCATGAATCCTGTTGCTGCAACTTCTCCACCACGAGCTACTTCTTTAACGATATGATCTTTGTCAATCGCTAATGCTAACGCTTTACGTACTCTTACATCTTGAAGTTGTGGAGCGTTCATATTGTATGCGTAGTAGTATGTACCAAGTTTAGGTAAGATATAGAATGTTGGGTCTTCTGCGTTTAATCTAGCCATTTCATCTGTTGGCACAAATTCATTGATATCTAATTCACCAGCTGTATATTTTGTATGAGCTGTTGATTCATCTACAATCATGTAATAAACGATTTTTTCTAATGTTACATTTTCAGCATCCCAGTAGTTTTCATTTTTTACATAGATAAGTTGGTCACCCATTTTATATTCAGAAAGAACGAATGGTCCGTTACTGATTGCTTTAGATGGATCTTTTGCCCATCCACCTTCATCATCTACCATATCTGCTCTTACTGGCATCATTGATGTATAAGCACATAATTGTACAAAGAAATCGGTTGGAACAGTTAATGTCACCTCTAAAGTTTGATCATCAATTGCTTTTACACCAAGTTCATCAATTGCTTTTTCACCTCTAGCAATCTCTGCTGCATTTAAAATATTTGCTGATTCAAAGATGTACATATACTCAGATGCTGTTTTTGGGTCTGCACCGCGTTTCCATGCAAATTCAAAATCTCCTGCTGTTACTGGCTGTCCGTCTGACCATTTTGATTCTCTTAATTTAAAAGTATAAACAAGTCCATCTTCTGATACAGTGTAACTTTCTGCCACACCTGGTACGATTTCACCATCTACTTCTCTTAATAATCCTTCAAAAGAGTTGTTAATAACATGGCTACCATCAGCTGCTGAGTTCAGTTGTGGATCTAATGTTTTTGGATCTCCACCTAAGTTTACTTTTAATGTTTGTTCTTCAGCCAGTGTAGCACCTGAGTCTGTTGTTGCTCCTTCTTGTGCATTTGATTCATTTGTTGTATTTGTTGATGTAGAGCTTGATGAAGATCCACATCCTACAAAACTTGAGCAAGCCATTGCTGCTACTAGTCCTAAGATTAGTTTCTTTTTCATGTCGTATTTCCTCCCTAAATTTTTATAAAAAAGCGGTATAAACAACCGCTTACTTTATCCATTTTACAAAACTCTTTTTTACACCTACTCTTATTAATTATAAAGGTGACATGCTACTTGATGTCCTGGTGCAATTTCTTTTAGTACTGGTTTCACTTCACTACATACCTTCATGCACTTAGAACATCTTGTTCTAAATGGACAACCTGAAGGTGGGTTCAGTGGACTTGGTACATCCCCTTGAAGCACGATACGTTTTCTTTCTCTTGCAAGTCTTGGATCTGGAAGTGGTACTGCTGAAAGTAATGCTTCTGTATATGGATGGGCTGGATGATTATTTATCTCATCACTACCACCAATTTCCATTAAATTTCCTAAGTACATTACGCCAATACGATTTGAAATATGTTTTACCATTGATAAATCATGGGCAATAAATAAATAGGTAAGTCCCATATCCTGTTGAAGGTCTTCCAGCATATTAATAACCTGCGCTTGAATTGACACATCCAGTGCTGAAATAGGCTCATCACAAATAATAAATTCTGGGTTTACAGCCAGAGCACGTGCAATCCCTACACGTTGTCTTTGGCCACCACTAAATTCATGTGGATAACGACTTGCATGATCTCTCATTAAACCTACTTTTTGAAGTAAATCAAAAATACGGTCATTTCTTTCTCCTACACTTGATGTAATACCGTGTGTATCCATGGCTTCTCCAATAATTTCATTAATTGTCATACGACTATCTAAAGAAGCATATGGATCTTGGAATACCATTTGCATACGTTTTCTAAAAGGAAGCATTTGCTTCGCATTATATCTTGTAATATCTTCTCCATCAAAAATGATTTTTCCATCTGTTGGCTCATACAGTTTAATAAGTGAACGTCCTGTTGTTGATTTACCACAACCAGACTCCCCTACAAGCCCTAAAGTTTCTCCTTTTTTAATGTAGAAAGAAATATTATCAACTGCTTTTATGTATTGTTTATCTCTACCTAATAAACCACTTGTTTTCGTAAAGTATTGTTTTAATCCTTGTACTTCGATTAAATTTTCTCTTGTGTCTTTCATTACATTCTAGCCTCCTTTACGAAACCTTCTACGACTGGTGCATCACTTCTTAGTAAGTGGCATCTTGATTTGTGAGTAGGTGAAATCTCGTGCATTTCTGGTACTTCATCTAGACATACCTTCATAGCATACTCACAGCGATTACAGAAAGGACAACCTTTTGGTGGATTTAATAAATCTGGTGGTGAACCAGGAATAGGTTGTAATCTTTCTTTTGTATCTGCATTCGGATTTGGAATAGAATTAAGTAGTCCCATTGTATATGGGTTTTTTGCATCATAGAATAATTCATCTACTGTTGCTTCCTCCATTACCATTCCACCGTACATAACAATAACCCTTGTACAAAGCTGAGCAATTACACCTAAATCATGTGTGATAAAGATAATAGATGAATGTAAACGCTCTTGTAAATCCTTCATCAGTTCTAAGATTTGAGCTTGAATCGTTACATCAAGTGCTGTTGTTGGTTCATCCGCAATAACCAGTTCTGGGTCACAAGATAGTGCCATTGCAATAACAGCTCTTTGTCTCATCCCACCACTAAATTCGTGTGGATAGTTTTTCATACGTTCTTCTGGTGAAGGAATCCCTACTAAAGTAAGCATTTTGATAGCAATCTCTTCTGCTTCTTTTTTGCTTACATTTTTATGTGCACGAATCACTTCTACCATTTGATTTCCAATAGTGTATACAGGGTTTAGCGCACTCATTGGATCTTGGAAAATCATAGACATTTCATTTCCTTGAATCTTACGCATTTCTTTTTCTGATTTAGTGACTAAGTCTTCACCTTTGAAAAGCACCTGTCCGCCTTTAATTTTCCCTGGTTTTTGAAGAAGTCTCATAACAGAAGAACAAGTAACAGATTTTCCACTACCTGACTCTCCTACAACGCCAAGGACTTCTCCTTTATATACATCAAAATCTACATTTCTAACAGATTGAACTTCACCTAGATGAGTATAAAATGAAGTTTGTAGACCTTTTACTTCTAAAATTTTCTCTTTACTCATAACTTAGCTGTCCTTTCTATTTACGTAATCTAGGATCTAGCGCATCTCTTAAGCCATCACCTAAGAAGTTAAATGCAAACATTGTAATAGCAATTGCTAACGATGGTGCAATTAACTGATATGGATAAGAACGAATGCCACCTAATGCGTCATTTGCAAGTGTTCCCCAAGATGCCATTGGTGCTGATACCCCAAGCCCAATGAAACTTAAGAAAGATTCAGTGAAAATCGCACTTGGAATACTCATTGTAAGGGATACAATAATTGGTCCCATCGCATTTGGAATAAGGTGTTTCATAATAATTTTAAACTTAGAAACCCCAATTGTGCGTGCTGCAAGAACAAACTCTTGCTCTTTTAAGCTGAGTACTTGTCCACGTACAAGTCGCGCCATACCTAACCAATAAATAAGCCCAATTGTCATAATAATTGTTTTTAGCCCTGGACTAATTACAACCATTAATAAAATAACAACTAATAATGAAGGAACTGAATTAATAATATCTACAATACGCATCATGATATTATCCACTCTTCCACCTTCATAACCTGAAATCCCACCATAAACTACGCCAATTACAAGGTTTACAAGTGAAGCTACAAGCCCTACAAGAAGTGAAATTCTTGCACCATATAAGATACGAATCCAGATATCTCTTCCTAGTCCATCTGTCCCAAGTACATTAGTTTTATTCCAAACTGTTTTAACTGGTGTAGTATCAATCTCTTGTCCTTCAACAAAAATCTTGTATTTTACACCACCATTTTTCTTAGCTCTTTTTGCATAAGAATAATCAAGTACAACCTCTTTACCTGCTATCTCATAGGTTTTTGTGGCCATCATTGCATCTTCATTAATAAGCTCAGGCGCTGATAAAATTTCACCCTTACCACTTACTTCAATTAACTTATACTCGTTATGTACATACACGTAAGAATCATCACCTAATGCTGTCAATTCAATACGTGGTGGAATATTCCCAAGACCTGCTTTTTGGTCTGAATAGCTTATGTCTGAAATCAT
This sequence comes from Cellulosilyticum sp., assembly GCA_017941635.1. Lineage (GTDB taxonomy): Bacteria > Bacillota > Clostridia > Lachnospirales > Cellulosilyticaceae > Cellulosilyticum. The sequence continues at coordinate 1,409 of JAGAVZ010000264.1, read as the reverse complement.
TGGTAAGAAAATCGCACAACATGCAATGATGATAATTGTAAATAAACCAGTCATGGCTAATACATTTTTGCGAAGCATACGCCATGCATCTTGCCAGTAAGTACGACTTGGTCTTGGAATAATCTGACTTTGTCTATCTTCTTCTGTTATGCGTTCCCATTTTGATGCTTTACTCATTATCCTTCCTCCTAGTCTTTTAATTTGATGCGTGGGTCAATGAGTCCATATGCAATATCTACAATAAATACCATTACAATGTAGATTGCTGCATAGAAAATTGTAAGTCCCATTAAAACTGTATAATCACGATTTGTTACACTCTCTACGAAATATTTACCCATACCAGGAATCGCAAAGATTTTTTCTACAACGAAAGAACCTGTTAAAATACTTGCTACCATTGGCCCAATATATGTAACAACTGGAATTAAAGCATTTTTTAAAGCATGTTTCCCAATAACACTCCATTTACTAAGTCCATTCGCTCTCGCTGTTCTAACATAATCTTGTCTAAGTACTTCAAGCATACTTGAACGAGTCAGCCTTGTTACATAAGCGATTGAAAATCCTGCAAGTGCAATCACTGGGCCAATGTAGCTTTTCCATTCATCCAAACCACCTGCTGGTAGCCATGCAAGTTTCCCTGCAAATATATAAATAATAAATGTTCCAACAACGAAACTTGGAATGGTTACCCCAATAGTAGCACAAATCATAATCACATAGTCCACTGCTGAATTTTGTTTAAGTGCTGATAAGATTCCAAGTGGAATACCAATTAATAAAATCACTACAACTGCTAATAAACCAATCTGAGCGGATGCAGGGAAGGTCTGACTAATAATCTCATTAACCGTTACCCCTTTTTTCTGATACGATACGCCTAGGTCTCCTTTTAATAAGTTCCCCATATAATCAAAATATTGTTCATATAAAGGTGCATCCAAATTATATTTTTCCATGAGTGCCTGTTCAATCTCAGGTGTTAAGTTACGTTCGCTTGTAAAAGGACCACCTGGAATTGCATGCATTAAACAAAATGTAATACTTGCTACTAAAAATAATGTAACAATCATTGATCCAATACGTTTTAAACTGTATTTGAGCATGTCCTTATCCTCCTGCCTTTATTTTCCATTTTCTTCAAACTTGTTTAATTTATTAACATAATACATTATAATTCTCATTTTTGCAAGTTTAGTTATGTAAATTTTTATTTTTCAGCTATTTATATATAAAAAAGCCCAATTTTTGATGGATAAACAATAATATTCCTTCATTTTTCTTTCTTTGTGCAAATGTTTTTTTATAGAAAACAATTTTACATAAAATTTTAATTTATATACACAATTAATAAGCATAGTAAAAGCAGATCACCTAAGATGATCTGCTTTTACTATGCCTTATTA
>JAGAVZ010000263.1 GCA_017941635.1 Cellulosilyticum sp. | reverse complement strand
TTTCTAACGATTGGGAATAAACGCTTGCATTATTTTCATTAGTACGAAGTGTATAATTTATACCTGCTGTTACATATCCCTTAGAACATAACCATTGAAGCATTGCTGTATCATCACTTTTATCTCCAGTTGTAAAACCTCCTGCATGAAGGTAGACGATTAATCCATAATTTTCTTTTGAATTATCATTTGGAACATATAAATCAAATTTATTAGATTCTTTGTCTCCATAAGAAATATCTTTATAGATTGTCCCTATAGAGTCATTCCAATCTACACAATATTTTTTAGCCCATTTAGGCTGATACGTCATTTTAAAGATTGCTGAACCAATAAATGAAATGATAAATGCTAGTATGCATATAAATATAAACATCCTTTTTCCTTTCTTTCTATCCTTTTTCATAGAAAATTACCTCCAAACATCGTGCCTCCCAACAAAAGATTTATAATAGCCCTTACAGCCAACCGACCTAATATAGCAGCAACGACGATAACAATCATAAGAATAACAATTCGTTGTCTTGTAATATTCATAATACTATCCTCCCAAATTCATTTGACACACTGATGCAACAAATGTAACATAAATATGTGCAAAATATATCATTCGAGTCTTACATAGTCAAGTAATCTATGAAAATGATACAAAACAAGAAGGAATGTAACATCATGGATAATGCTAAAAAAAATAGTTATGTAAAAAAACAGATTACCAATGCTTTACTTATGTTATTAAGAGAAAAAGAATTGAAGGATATTTCTATAAGTGAAATTACTACTACTGCCCAGGTTAGCCGTATTTCTTTTTATCGCAATTATGATAATAAAGAGGCAATTATCAAAGAGTATATGGCATTGACATTAAATGAATGGAACCAAAATCATGCCAAAATGAGTGAACATATTGAAGATGATATTCTGGGAGATATGTTTGCCTATATTACAGAATATAAAGAGTTTTATTTAATTCTAAGAGACAGGGACATTTTCTATCTCCTCAAAGATATTATTACGGATATTTTAGGTCCTAAAGCAGAGTATCCAAACCTTGGTGCATACACTGCAGCTTTTATCGCCAATGGCATTTATGGATGGATTGAGGAATGGTTTTTAAGAGGAATGCAGGAATCAGGTGAAGAAATGACTAAGCTACTGAAAAGTAGGAAACTGTAAAATCTAGTGAATATCATGCGAAGTTAATAATTATTCAGAAATATAAAATTGCATCAAAAAAGAGCCACTTCATTAAAATGGCTCTTTTTTTGTGCGATTTTATACGTGATTTTATATGTGATTTGAGGTGTGATTCCTATAGTTTGCACCTCAAAAGTAAACCCGTTAGCATTAGATGATGCTGTTGAGAATGCAAATCCCATAACTGGTAAGAACTTTTTGATGAACTTTACTGGGTTTAATCCTGTAAAACCTTTTAATAATCCCATGTATACTACAAGGCACTGAAGACCCAGTGCAAGATATACACCTAAAATATATTTAAACATTGGTTTGAAACCATCAAATCCGATGACTGCAAATGTTTTTGCAATTAAGCAGAATACACCAATTGGTGCTACTTTCATAACAATCATTGTCATATCCATCATGATATCATTACCTTGACTAAAGAGGTTGCCCATTTCTTTTGCTTTTTCTCCTCTTTTTGCTAAGATGATTCCCACTAATAACGCAAAGAAAATAATTTGAAGCATATTTCCTGTTGCCAGCGCATCAAACGGATTAACTGGGATAATATCTAATAGGATATCTGCTACTGGTTTTGCCTCTGCTATGGTTGTTTCTTGGATTGTGATGGCTGACATATCTACACCCATACCTGGATTAATGATATTAGCTACACCAAGTGCTAATGTAATAGCTAATGCTGTTGTCAGCATATAGAAACCAATTACTTTAACCCCAATTGTACCTAATGTCTTTGTATCTCCAATTGACATAGCACCACACACTAATGAACAAAATACAAGTGGCACTACCAACATACGCATACCGCGTATAAATCCATTACCTACCACATTTAATATACCATCTATTAAGAATGCATCTCTAAATGCACTACTAGGTACCCAATAATGTAATACAAGTCCTGTTATTGTTCCTAATAAAAGTGCAATAAATATAGCCGCCGTTACACTCATTTTCTTTTTTCTATGTGCTTCTGCTCTATTACTCATGTCACTTGCCTCCTATGTATGTTTTTTCTAGTCTTCTTTTAGAAAATGACTTTCTTATCTTACAAATTGTCTTTTACAGACGTAAGAATTCATACCATTTTTTAACTTTATGTAAACATGATATAGCTTTTTGCAATTTTTTTCAACTCATTATTTATTTATTTTTATATTCTTTATTTTTAAACCAATATTCTTTATATACATTTGACAATAAAAAAACTTATAAACCATCTATTTATTACTTTTTATATACAAAAAAAGAAAATCGTTCATTCAAACGATTTTCTTTTTTGCATGTTTTTTGTTCATACATTGCATAATTAGTTTAATTTTTTCTAACTCTTTGTCTTTAAATCACTAACACTTGTCCATATTGTATCCTTGCGCCTCCACCTCACACTCTGCAATAAAAGTAATAAATCCATCAATATCTGGGTGACTTGGATGTTGTGCTTTTTGTAATTTACTAATGTACTGTGCTCTTTGTGCTTCTTCTATAGTGATAGATCGATAGCCACCTTGCATAAGCAGCACATTTAATACTAAAAATGCCACTTCTTCATTTTTATCTTCAAATGGATAAAGCTCTAAGATTCTTTTGTGACAGATGGCAGCGTATTCAATTGGATGAAACATTTGTCTTGAAATCTGAAGCTGGCTAATAAAGTGTCCCATTAAACGTGGAAGTTCCCCTGCCTCAGGTGGCATGACTCCAATTGGTTTGCTTTGTAAATCCCCTGTTCTATAAACACCTGTTCCTCCTAAAAGCTTGTGCATTTCCTTTAAGCTTTCTTCAGTTAGCATAGTTTTTGAATCTGTTTGAAAAGCCACTAAGCAATTTTGATTATTTTCAGTTCTATGTGCATCTGCTAGTTTATAAAGTTCTCCTCTAGTCATAATAACCTCATTTCTATTTTGATATTTTTTCTCATTGTAGCATTGTTTATTATAGACGTATAGTCCTTCCCTTAGACAATCCAGTGTATCTATTTAAATATCTTTTATGCCTTATAAATCATCTTCTATAGTATATCTATTTCTATAGATTATTTTCTTCTTTATATGCTGTCTTAATCAACTAATTTCTCCTATATAAAATTAAAAGGTATAAGGACTCTTATCTTATCAAAGTCCTTATACCTTTCTTATAAATCATACATTATTTAGTTGTGATGAATTCTTTTCCGCCCATATATGGTCTAAGTGCTTCTGGAATGCTAACTGTTCCATCTGCATTTAAGTTGTTTTCTAAGAAAGCGATAAGCATTCTTGGTGGTGCAACTACTGTGTTGTTTAATGTGTGAGCAAAGTACTTTTGTCCATCTGCGCCGTTTACACGGATTTTAAGACGTCTTGCTTGAGCGTCACCTAAGTTAGAACAGCTTCCGATTTCAAAGTATTTTTTCTGTCTTGGAGACCATGCTTCTACGTCAATAGATTTTACTTTAAGGTCTGCAAGGTCCCCTGAACAACATTCAAGTGTTCTTACTGGAATATCTAATGAGCGGAATAAGTCTACTGTATTTTGCCATAATTTCTCGAACCACATTGGGCTATCTTCTGGTTTACATACAACAATCATTTCTTGTTTTTCGAATTGGTGAATACGGTATACACCTCTTTCTTCAATACCGTGCGCACCTTTTTCTTTTCTAAAACATGGAGAGTAGCTTGTAAGTGTGTGTGGTAAAGAAGCTTCTGGAAGAATTGTATCAATAAATTTACCAATCATTGAGTGCTCACTTGTACCGATAAGGTATAAGTCTTCACCTTCGATTTTGTACATCATAGCTTCCATTTCATCGAAACTCATTACACCAGTAACAACGTTGCTACGAATCATATATGGAGGGATACAGTATGTGAATCCTCTATCAATCATGAAATCTCTAGCATAAGAAATAACTGCTGAGTGAAGTCTAGCGATATCTCCCATTAAGTAGTAGAAACCATTACCAGCTACTTTTCTAGCGCTATCAAGGTCTAAACCATCAAAGCTTTCCATGATTTCTGCATGGTATGGAATTTCAAAATCAGGAACCACTGGTTCACCATATTTTTGCACTTCTACGTTTTCGCTATCATCTTTACCAATTGGTACAGATGGGTCAATGATGTTTGGAATTGTCATCATTATTTTTTTGATTTTTTCTTCAAGCTCTGCTTCTTTAGCTGATAATTCTTCAAGACGAGCTGATTCTGCAGTTACTTGTTTTTTCACTTCTTCAGCTTCTTCTCTTTTACCTTGTGCCATAAGTGCACCGATTTGTTTAGAAATCCTGTTACGGTCAGCTCTTAACTTTTCAGCTTCTTGTTTTACATTTCTGTTTTCAATATCAAGCGCAATAACTTCATCTACTAATGGAAGTTTTCTATCTTGGAATTTGTTTTTAATGTTTTGTTTTACGATTTCTGGATTTTCTCTAACAAATTTAATATCTAACATAATTTGCCTCCTAGTTTATTTCCTTACACTCTATTTGTAAGCTTTGTTAAGTTATAAAAAATTATACAGACCAACAAGGTATATAACAAAAAAATCCTTTCGCCCCATATTTACATATGGGACGAAAGGATTCCGTGTTGCCACCCAAATTGCCAATTCTATTCAAACTTAATAACATACTTCTTCGTGATGTTTTATAATCGTATAATCTATCAGAAAACATCACAAAAAAATCATCTAAGCTTCAATCCTTAAATTGACCACTTCATAAGTATGATAAAGGGTACCAACCTTTCGATTCATCACCGACAGCTCCAAAAGTGGAAAGATTTAACCTTTCACCGATTCTCACCAACCATCGGCTCTCTGAAGAAATTTATAAATCGTAGCTTTTGTCAAACGCCTATTTTTCCGTATCATTTTTTACATTTTCTTTATTATATTTCCTTTTTCGATGAAATGCAAGCTTTATGTTTAAAGCATTAAATTGTATGTGTCATCAAAAATTCTTTAACAGCAATTAAAGAATCTAATTTCTTGTAAAGCATTGCTTCTATTTCTTTAGTAGGCTCTATAAGGTCTGGTACCATAATAGGTTTCATGCCTGCGCTAAAAGCTGCACGAATGCCGTTTAATGAATCTTCTATAGCAATAGTTTCTTCTGGTTTAGCCCCTAGCTGATTGCATGCAATTAGATAAATTTCAGGATTCGGCTTACTTTCTTTAACCATATCTCCACCCACAAGCACCTCAAAATAGTGGTCAATACCTGCCCTTTTTAAATGTGCTTTAACTGATTCCAGTTTTGTTGAAGAAGCAAGCCCAATTCTATAGCCTTCTTCTTTTAAATAAGATAATAGCTCATGTACCCCTGATTTCATTGGCATGCCATAATCCTCTATATATTTTGAGAAATTTGCTCTTGCCTTTGTATGATAATAATCCAAGTCAAAATCTTCTCCGTAATGGAATTTTATAATTTCTCTGGTTCTTGTTTCATTAGTCCCTATACATTCTCTTAATACAGGTACAATATTTTCAACCTGTGCTTCTTTAGCCGCCTGGCTCCAGCACTGTATATATAAATTTTCTGTATCAAATAATATACCATCCATATCAAATACAATTACTTTTTCCAAAAAATTTGCCTCCCTATTCTTCTTGTGCAATAACGCCACTTCGGTGTATAACTTCTACTATTCAATGCATATTCCATCTATTCTTTATTATACTACAAGTCCATTATATAGCTTTATATATTTATATTATTATCATTTTATTTATATCTTTCAAAATAGATAAATTTCTTCCTTTACCTTTATTAAAACCACTTCTAAGAGTGAGTATTATGAAAAAATGCAAAGAAATGCCTGATGAAAAAGCCAAAGAAATGCGTACTTTGTTAAATGTATTTTTTGATCAATGTACCAATGCACATTTACTTCTAATGGATACGCTATTAGCTGATTTAAAAAATCATTTTAATCTAACACCTAATGATTTTATTACTTACGAAAACGAGTGCTTTTTACTACTTTCCGATGATGATCACACCTTTGTAGACAGTGCTAAAAAGGCCCTTATTGACTTAATCCTTCTCCTGTTGTGAATACCTCTCTTAAAGGTGGGCATTTAGCTGGATTTGTTGATTTTGACTGTTATATCAATGCAATGATTGCTTTTATAAATGAAAGAAATCAGGTTTCTGTATTCTAATAGAAACCTGATTTCTTATAGTATATATTTTCAAAAACGTATTTCTGGATAATAGCAAGATAACCCCATCTTACACATCGTCTCCTGTCCATGTGGAAAAATCATGCGTTCTAAGTATTCTTCCTCGCTGCTACATGTTTTTGCTATCTCCACATTTTGTTTAATGAGGCGAATATCATCGCAAATATTTTGCCATTCATCTGAACGACCTACAATTTTCCCTGCATTGATGCCTAGTTTTACAAAACGATAAATAGAACAAATCCCACAAGTCATATTGTGAAAATGATTGGTATAAACAATATCATTCAGTTCCATTTCATGCTTTTCTTTAAAGCTTTTTCCGCTCATGTGTAAATCTCGCCCTGCATTGCCTATACAAGCACAAATAGAAGTTTTTTCTAGTCGATGAAATCCTAAGCAGTTGGAATCTGAAAATCGACATCCATTACGCATCATAAAAATTTCATATTCAATAGGTGGGCTATTTTTGATAATCTCAGAGATTTCCTCGGTAGATAAATCTCTTGGCAAAATGACACGTTTCGCTCCCATATCATGATAAAAATGTACCATATCTGAATTATAAACGCCTGCAATGGTACTCATCACAGAAGGAATACCTATTTTCTTTGCCAATTGTATAAGCTCCACGCAAGAAACAATCACACCATCCAAATGTGTCTCTTTTAATCTTTCCATGTAACCTTCTATATAATCTAATTGTGCTTGATTATAGATACTAGAATTAAATGTCACATAAACTTGTACACCTTTTTGTTTCACACGCTTAATGATTTCTATAACTTCCTCAAAAGTATAGGGATTGGCTGTTTTTTTAAAACCTGTTAGACGATTGATATCTGCATATTCTCCAAATCTTTCATGCCAAGCCTCATCATGAAAACCAATATAAAATTCTACTGCCCCAGCTTCTATATAATCATCTATATGATCAATATTATTTAGTGGAACTAATACATTCATACTTCTACCTCCCAATCCAATGGCGCATAAATTTCTCTTGCATGGGATACCCCTCTTATTTCAGGCGCTTTGTTTTCAAAATAAATTGCTTTGCCAATACGCCTCCAATCTCTACTATCTTCCATAAAATATCTCATACGATGCTTATAACACTCTAATCCACATGGCTCATTAGGTCTAAACTTCTTTTCTACTGGCTTAGAAATGCTTCCCACTTCACAAATTTGCCCTACCGTAATATATGCATATGGTGCATAAATGCCGATTTCTACACTCTCTGGTTTTTCACTAAAATCTATGATTTTATGAGTTGGGTCAAATTCAATCCCTTTAATCTGATATTGTTTAATTAAATCTTTCAAGTAATTAGTAAAACCTCTGGGCTTAAGAACACTATTAAAATATTCTTCATAACGTGGTTCTCTATAGTCCTTCATAAATAATCTACCTAGATTTATGCCAATTTTTTTATACGTTTCTCTAATATAGAATAACATCCCATAGTCATTGACTGTAATCTCATCAATAATGTCTTGGTAGCAATTTAATAAATGTGCTATTTTATCTTTACCTTTCTTTAAGTTTTTCTGTGTAAAAATAGGCAATACTAATGTGACTTTTAACGCTTTCTCCTGACACACCTTCATAAGCTGTTCTATTAAGCTTTCTGATAGATGAAGAAAATACTGTCCACAAAAAGAAGAACCTATATAAATACGTTCACATTTACTATATCCTGCTACTCTACTTACATTCTCAATAACTTTTTCAAATTGAGGTTCAATACTATGAATATGTTCCATTACCTCACATAGACTAATACACTCGTTTTTTTCCATTACGCAATGCTAACCCCCTCCTATTTCAGTTTACTCTAAGCTTTATCTTGTCCCATATGATGTAAATATATTCCTCTACATGCTGTTTCCCCTACAACTCTGATATACTTTTTTATCTTATTTTTCTTCATACAAAAAGGGTATAAACCATTTTGGTTCATACCCTTTTGCTATTTATAATTTTTTTACAAACTCAGATTTAAGTTTCATCGCACCAATTCCATCGATTTTACAATCAATATCATGGTCTCCATCGATTAAACGAATATTTTTTACTTTTGTTCCGATTTTAATTACTAAAGAACTACCTTTTACTTTAAGATCTTTAATAACTGTTACAGAGTCACCATCTTGTAAGATATTTCCGTTACAATCTTTATATACTTTTACATCTTCATCGTGTGACTCAGTTTCTAATTGGCTCCATTCGTGAGCACATTCTGGGCATACATACATGCTACCATCTTCATAAGTGTATTCTGAGTTACATTTTGGACAATTTGGAATCATGTCGTTTTCTCTACTTTCCTTCTAGTTTTTATACATCTTATCCTAACACAAACTATTGAGCTTGACAATTCTATCCTCTAATTACATACACTTTCCAGCCTAATTATGTGATATCATCACATTATATATTGTATGCCCTAAGGATCTTTAAGTTTTTCTAGCATAAAATATTCTCTCTGTTTGAAATTACTACAAACAAAAAACAGTCGGTATTTTATGTATTCCCGACTGTTTTTTACTATCCATTATCTTTTTCTTCTCTAGGTGAATCAATATTTCTCATAAAATAAATTCCATCTGTCATCTGAGCAGGGCAAATAGGTGTAATTTCTCCTAATACATCTTCCAAAAAGCCTGGGCATCTGATTTCATTATTTAATGAACTACTATTAAAAAGTTCATTTGCCTTATCAATATAAGCTTGGTCTGCTCCCTGTTCTTTCAGCATCTCTAATATGTCTCTGGTTTCGTAAATCTGGCATCCACCATACACTGCTCCAACTTCTGTATATAACTGACCTATTTCTGTGGGCGTCATTGTTTCATAAGTATATTCTTGATCCTCGGCATATTCGTTAAGTTCATGATTGTCTACTCTTAAACAATATTCTGCTACCTGTTCACTATGGTCAAAACAAATCAACATTTGATTCGGTGAAAGTACTGCATATTTCATAATAAAATTCCTTTCTATGCCAATCTCTATTTCTCTTATTATGAAACTTCACCCATCATTTTATTCTTCATAAACTCTATTTACATCATTAAACCTTCTAATAACTCTATAGGCAAGAAGTGACTCAACACCAACTGATATACCTCATGTAGCTAAGATAATTATTCTAAGTTTATATATAATTCCACAAAAAAAGAGCAGAAATCTAGAATCTTCTGCTCTTAATTATTTCCCTCTATTTTATTACCTTCTGATAAGATTATCATGCTAGTCCTATTTGATTGGTGCCATAAGAACCTTTCCAGTTCCTCTATAGACATTAACAAGTCCTTCTCCTGATACGGCAGAGCCAATTAAGTTTTTTCCTGATTTTTCCACTCTAAACTCTAAACTATTAGACCAAGCAATTGCCATATTTCCATCAATTTTTAGGGTATCATTTTGTAAATTAAATTCAATAAGCTCTTCTCTTGGTACTGGACTTTCAAGTACAGCTACACCTTTACCTGTTAAACAAAGGTTAAATAGCCCTTCATTTCCTAAAGCAGCCGATGAAAGATTTGTTCTTGCAACGACCTTTTGCGTTACATTAGAATCACATGCTAAAAATAGCCCATCATCTAAAACAAGTCCATCCCAATCAGAAACTTCTTCTAATAAAATATGTTTGTAAGTTGGCTCAAGCATTAAAAGACCATTCCCACTATATTTAGGCTTAATGGTAGATTCTTTAGTTACTTTTGATGCAAGTGCTTTTCCAAATAAGTCCCCAATTCCTTTGACATCTGCAACCATATCCACGCTACCTGACATCCATTGCATTGCACCTGCACTTATTGTATAAGCGTTCCCATTTAACTCAATTAATACTTGTCTTTTACGCATGTTCATTTCTGATGCATAGTAAGCCCCTATAGCCTCAGATGGAGAATGAATACTTAAATCCTTTTGATGTTCAAATACTTTTACACTGCCTCTTTCAGCAATTATTTTCATATTGGCATTATCATATAAATTATTGTATTGAATCATAAAATCCTCCTTTTAACCCCTAGAATATAAAACCTATTTTATTTTACCAGAAAACTAATTTTATTTATATAACCTAGTTATTTCTGTATCTCTTTTTCTTTCTCTCTAATCATCTGTTTTAATGTAAAACAACGATCACGTAATTTAGGTGATACCTCTTCCCCCTTCAATGTCACTTGAATCCAATTCAAGGCTTGCTTTAAATTATCTACTTGATAACTTAAAGCAGCAATTAAGTAACAAACTGTTTCTTCTTGTAATTCAAAAATCGGAAAGCTCTCTTTTTGGTAAGCATTTAAAAAACATTTTAAGGCTTCCCCTATAAACCTTTTTTCTTCTACTTCATTTCCTTCTGCTCTATATACCCAAGCCAACTTCAATGCAATATAGCCTTTTTCTCCTTCTGTTGCATTTCTAATAATAGCATTTAATAAAGCTAATTTATAACGATCTACCGCATCTTCTGCTGTGTAATATGTAGAATATTTTCTTCCTGCAAAGTTTGCACAAATTTTTTCTTTTATCAATTTACTTTCTGCTAATGTTGGCATTTCCTCTTTTTTATTAAGCTGGGCAAAGCCACAAGTTTCACATACAACAACTTCATAAAAGAGCGGATTGACCTTTTCATATCTTGCATTTAAATCAAAGTCTACATCTAACAATTTATTTTTACTAGCCTTCACTACTTTTTGTCTAATATTTTGATTACACATTGGGCACTTATAGTCTTTTTCATAAATCAGTTCTTCTATTATCTCTACATTTTGAGACATCTTATTTTCAACCCCTCTCCTTTATTCTTTTTATTGTATATAATTTTCCTTATCACCAATAGCGACAATTGTAAGTTTTTCAAATTTATACACAATCCGCATATCTCGACTAGATACTCTACTCACTTTAAGACATTTAATTAAAATTAGCATAGTTTATAGATTCAATAAAATAGACCTACGAAAGATTTCTTCTTACTTTCATAGGTCTACTCTTTTTATTCTAAGCTATCAAAGTCAAAAGCTGCTGCCTTTGTATAGTTGGTTACTTTTGCTTCAAAGAAATCCGTCTTGGTATTATTTAAATTAGAGAAACTTTCAATCCATGCCATTGGATTTTGTGTTACCTCTGGATAAAGAATCTCTATTCCAATTGCTTTAAGACGTTGATTAGATAAATATTTAATATACAGTTCAATCAAATGATTATTGATTCCCATAATATTATTACCTGTTACATATTGTCCCCATGCAATTTCATGCTCTACACCTGTTCGCATCATTTCTCTAAATTCTGCTTCTAGTTCACTTGTGAAAAGTTCACTATTTTCCTTTTTCATCTCTCTAATGATATTTTGGAAAAGAACAAGATGCGTAATTTCATCACGATTAATATATTTGAAGATTGTACTTGTAGCTGTCATCTTCCCTTGTCTTGCTAAAGTATAGAAGAAACTAAATCCTGAATAGAAATAAATTCCCTCTAAAATATAATTTGCCATAATTGCTCTTAGGAAATTTTTTTCATTTGGGTTTTCGTTAAAAGCCTCATAAATTCCTGCAATAAATTTATTACGTTTTAATAAATGTTCATCTTCTCGCCATTCATCATAAATTTTATCTCGTGTGATTGGATTTGTAACTGTGTCCAAAACATATGAATAGCTCTGTGCATGAATCTCTTCTTGAAATGCTTGAAGATTAAGCAATGATGCTACCTCTGGTGCTGTAATATAGCGTGATAAGTGAGGTAAGTTTTCACTTTGAATAGAATCTAAGAAGTTTAGGAACGCAATAATTTTGTCAAATGCTCTTCTTTCTCCATCTGTTAAATAAGGAAAAGCTTTAACATCTTCATTTAAAGAAATTTCTTCTGGAATCCAGAAGTTATTGAGCATGGTTCGATAAAGTGTTTGTGCCCAATCATATTTGATACGATTCCATTCTCTAAGATTGGTTGTGTTGCCACCAATAATAGATTGTGTACCACGGTCTCCATTTTCATTAAAGATACGTTTCTTCTGCATACGCTCACCTCTGTCTAATTTTTGTATTAATCTAACTTATACTCTTAAAAATGCTTCATAGCTTATTGTTAATTCTAGCTTGAACAGCTTGTGCATTCATCCATTTCAAGAGATTGATTACGCACATAGTATAGCGTTTTTACACCATTTTTCCATGAATCTATATACATATTTAAAATATCTTTTGCACTGATTTGTGGGGTAATATATAAATTAAAGGATTGTGCCTGATCAATATGGCGTTGTCTGATACCACATGCCTTAATGCTCCAGCTTTGATTAATATGATGGGCTTCTTTATAGAGCCAGAAATTTTCTTGACACAAATCTGGTGCAGTCTTTGGTGTAAAACTTCCTTTCTTCTCTTCCACAAAGAACTTCTTAAAGATTGGATCTATCCCTGCTGTTGTATTGGCAATATTAGATGTACTTCCTGTTGGTGCAACAGCCATAATATAACCATTGCGAAGGCCATATTTAGCTACATCTGCTCTAAGTGCCATCCACCTTTCTGAAGTATATCCTCTTTGTTCAAAGTATTCACCTGTCTGCCAAGCTGAACCTTCAAAGACATCATAAGCTCCTTTTTCTTTGGCTAACTCCATAGAAGCTTTAATGGCTTGATAAGCAATTTCCTCAAAGAGTTCATCTGCTACTTTTAAATGTTCTTCACTTTCCCACATAATATTGTGATTTACAAGATAGTGATGATAGCCACTTGTTCCAAGCCCAATGGCACGATATTTATCACTTGTGATTTCAGCTTCTTTTACTGGTAATTGATTTAATGTGATAACATTATCCAGCATACGAATTTGTAGTGGGATACAATCTTTTAATTCATTAAGCTCTACTCTTCCCAAGTTAACAGAGTTTAAGTTACATGTAACCATATCCCCTGCTTTAACTCTCGTTACGATTTCCTTTGAACCATCTGCCATCGTTACTGTTTCTTCTACCAACATACTTTCGCTCATATTTTGGGCAATCTCATGACATAAGTTAGAAGCATAAATCATACCTGCATGTTTATTTGGATTAGTACGATTTACTGTATCTCTAAAGAAAATAAATGGTGTCCCTGTTTCCACTGCACTAATCATAATTTTTTTCATAACATCTAAACAAGAAACTGTAATACGTTCTAGATTTGGATTAGCTTCACATGCTAAGTATTTTTCTGTAAAAGCTTTGCAATCCACTTCATCATAACTATCTTCTAGGTTAAATCCCATTACTTTTTGTACTGTGTGCGGGTCAAATAGCGACCAATTTTCTCTTCGTTCTAATCTTTCCATAAATAAATCTGGAATACTAACCGCTGGGAAAATATCATGTGCCTTTCTGCGGTCATCTCCATTATTGGTTTTTAGGTCTAAAAAGTCATAAATATCCTTATGCCATACATCTAATGTAACCGATGCACTTCCTTTTCTTCTTCCCAATTGGTCTACTGCTACAGCTGTATCATTATAAAGTCTTGTCCATGGCACAATACCGCCTGATGAATTTTTTACACCACGAATTTCACTATTTAATGCACGAACTTTTCCAAGGTAAATTCCTAGTGCTCCACCGTGTTTAGATACCTGAGCAAACTTATTATTTACATCATAGATAGACCATAGATTGTCTCCTACTGTAGAAATAAAACAGCTACTTAATTGATAGTAAACTGTTCCTGCATTAGATAATGTTGGTGTTGCCACTGTCATTTTTAGCTGACTAAGTAAATCATAAAAGGCCTTTGCATAATATACCTTATTTTCGCCTTCTGGAATGGCAAGGTGCATCGCAATTGTCATAAAACGTTCTTGCGGTAACTCTAACACTTCCTTATTGAAGCCCTTTACTAAATAGCGATCTGCTAATAGTTTGACCCCTTCATAATTAAAGAGTTCATCTCTTTCTGGCTTAATATATGCACCTAGCTCAACAATCTCTTTTTTTGTATAGGCTTCTTTTAAATACTGACCATATAAATTCATTTCAATTAGTTTTTCGAAAAGCCCTGCATAATCACCATATCCAAAATGGGTATAACCTCTATTAATTGCCGCGTCTTTATATAAATCATAGCAAAGTAATCTTGCTGCTACATATTGCCAATTGATATTGGTCTTTTTGATTTCATTACCATAAGCATCTTTTTCTACTGCAATAACCTTTTCGATTGCTGTTTGAATCAATGTTCTTTGAATTTCCCTTGTGGTCATTTGATCTCTAAATTGAATTTTTGCATCTAACTCTAATTCAATCGGATCACATCCTTCTAAATCTCGACACGCATATTGTACCATTTTCTTTGTTTTGAGAAGACAAAGTTCTTCCAATCTACCATCTCTTTTTACCACATTAATTTTCATACCACTCCCATCCTTTCTTCCTATCTAGTATGTTCACTTTTATAAATGCTATAGAGTAAATTCTATTTTTATCTCGCTATATAAACTTATACAAATTACTAATCTTAGCTTGTAATAAAATATATTTATCAATAGTTATTATTAATTAATTCTATTATACCTTGTTCAGTTTCGATAAACTATACACAAATTTTAACTTTTTGTAGATTTATTTTAACTAAATCCCTTATTGAATGTTGAAACTCTATAGATGTATGATTATACTAAAAAAGAAGTATATTATCGAAAAGATACAAACAATAAAGTAAACTATCCTCTCAATTTCAAGTTTTATCTATAAATTTGACATAATAAAGGAGTGAAACAAATGAAAAGACAAGAATATATCTCTTGGGATGACTACTTTATGGGTATTGCTCTTCTTGCTGCTAAACGTAGCAAAGACCCTAATACACAAGTAGGGGCTTGTATTGTAAGTGGTGCCAATCCAAACGGATTTAATCATAATACCATACTAAGTGTTGGATATAATGGACTACCTATTGGTTGTAATGATGATGAATTTCCTTGGGGACGCGATGGAGATTTTCTAGATACCAAATATCCTTTTGTAGTTCATGCAGAACTCAATGCTATTTTAAATGCACGTGGTAAATCTCTAGTTGGGGCTAAAATTTATGTTGCACTTTTTCCATGCAATGAATGTTGCAAGGCAATTATTCAATCTGGTATTCGTGAAGTTATTTATCTTTCTAATAAATATGCCGATTCAGATGCGGTGAAAGCTTCTGTTCAAATGTTTGAAGCTGCTGGCGTAAAACTAACTCAGCTTAAAACAGACACTAAGAAAATTGAGCTTTCTTTTGATGCGGAGTAACCCTGCAGGATTTTTATCATTTAATCATCATACTGTTTACAACAAAAAACGAGTATAACCGGATGTTTTTTATCCTATGTTATACTCGTTTTTCTTAGTTTTAGTTATTTCATTCTACTAGTTTCTATTGTTTAGCATAATGCTTAATTCACAAGCATACCTAATTCTACTGCTTGTAAATTAAGCTTATCAATTGCTTCTGTCATATTTTTAATCTGTTGTTGTTGAATGTCTTGAAGTACTGTAATTTCAATACATGTTTGTTGATACTCATCTGTCACATTGGTGGTCACTTCAACATTATTTTTTACAGTTGCCACAATCTTCTCTGCTTCTTCTACTAGGTGATATTGATAACTTGTATCTTTTTTAATCTCCTCACAAGCTTTTTGCATCTCTTCAAAACTCTTAAGGGTATTTTCTATAATATTTTTTCCTTGTACTACCTTATAATTTCCATCATTAACAGATTCGATTACTCTTTGAATCTGTCCTTGTACATCTTTAATTAGCATTTCAATGGTCTCTGTTGTTTCTTTACTCTGTACTGACAAAGCACGTACTTCTTCTGCAACAACTGCAAAGCCTTTTCCTGCCTCTCCAGCTCTTGCTGCTTCAATTGAAGCATTAAGTGCAAGTAAATTGGTTTGTTCTGAAATCGATTTAATGCCCCCTAGCACATTAATTACTTCGTTCATCTTATTTTCAAATGCACCTATTGTGTTATTTGCATTCTGCATAACAACTGTTGCCTGATTCATTTCCTCATTGGCTTTATGTAAATGTAATACATTTGACTGTGTATAGTCACTTAATTGATTCGTTCTATCTTCAATTGTTTCAGCTACTTCTAATGTTCTATTTACTTGCTCAACAATACCATCTACAGATTGAGCTACTCCTACGATATTCTGTTTTTGACAAACTATCCCCTCTTGCATATGTTCAATCGCTTGAGTCAGTTTTTCACATTGTACCAAATTCTCTACATTCCCTGTATTAATGCGTTCTACTCCTATATTTAAAATATGTACAGTTTCTTCTATTGTATCAAGGTTCTTCTGACTTTTTTCTTCTGCAGCTCTAAGATTATTCATAATCTCTTCAATCCAACTTACATTAAAGAATAATAAAACCTGTAAAAATACTAACATACACACATGTACTATAAGTACACTTAAACTCATTCCTTCTCCTAATAAATTAAACCCAGGAACACATTGAACTAAAATAATAATTACATCTACAATAATACTATATTTTTTGATACATTCCTTATTAAAATAAAGTGCACACATTCCTACTGTAAATGCAACTTCAAATATAATATAAGATGCTCCTCCTCTAGCTATTGTAAAAATAATCAAACCACTTGCTATTGTTAATGGGGCAACAATTGCTATCTTTTCCAATTCTTTTATTTTCTTTATTGTAGTATATAAGATGACTAATACACCCGCAAAGCTTACTAAACTTACAAGTCCCATTATCGGTGTTAATAAAAATGCTTGAATAGTAAATAAAATACCTAATCCAATTGTTAATATACTAATTAAACCATTTGCCTTATCTCTTAAATTGCCTTCCATATATACCTCCTCTTTTTATACATTATGACACCAAAAGGAGATAAAAGCTATAATATTTATACATCTATTGTTTATCTTTATTTATATTATGATACTACTTATATATTTTACTATTTTTATCACACTAAAAAGGAGATGCTTATATTTTATCCTTGCATCTCCCTAACTTTATTTC
The DNA here is from genome assembly GCA_017941635.1 of Cellulosilyticum sp. Classification (GTDB taxonomy): domain Bacteria; phylum Bacillota; class Clostridia; order Lachnospirales; family Cellulosilyticaceae; genus Cellulosilyticum. The sequence continues at coordinate 73,936 of JAGAVZ010000263.1, read as the reverse complement.
ACTAGATATTTTAATTTCAAAACTTATATTTATACATATTTAATAGCATTTTACATTCGTTTCTCTACTAAGTTAAACGATTATAGAGCTCTTCATAAACTCTAGCTGATCTATTCCATGAATAATCTTTTTTCATACCTCTAGAAACCATATTATTCCATGCTTCTTGATTTTCAAAGTAAACTTTCTTAGAATAGTTAATAATGCCTAGCATTTCATGTGCATTGTAATTTGCAAAAGTAAAACCTGTACCTTTTCCTTCATATTCGTTATATGGTTCAACTGTATCTTTAAGCCCTCCTGTCTCACGTACAATTGGCACTGTACCATAGCGAAGTGCAATAAGTTGTGTTAAACCACATGGCTCAAAACGAGATGGCATCAACAAAGAATCTGCAGCTGCATATAGTTTATGTGCAAGATCATCTGAGTAATAAATATTAGCAGAAACCCTATCTGGCATAATCCATTGATAATGTTTAAACATATTTTCGTATTGTGCATCTCCAGTACCTAACACAACAAGCTGTACATTTTCATCACAAATGCCATTCATCACCCAGTCAATTAAATCAAGTCCCTTTTGGTCAGTTAATCTTGAGATAATTGCTATCATATATTTATTATCATCTACAGGTAAACCAAGCTCTGCTTGCAGTGCCCTCTTATTTTTAACCTTTTCTTTTCTGAAGTTCCAGTGAGAGTAATTATTATAGATTTTCTTATCTGTGCTTGGATTATAATCTGTATAATCAATACCATTTAAGATGCCACAAAGTGAATTATCTCTGGCTCTAAGAAGCCCGTCTAAACCTTCTCCATAGTAATCTAACTGAATTTCCCAAGCATATGTATTACTTACTGTAGTAATGTAGTCTGCATACACCAAGCCACCTTTTAACATATTGGCATCTTTTTTATACTCTAGTTTATCTGGAGTAAATAAATAGTCAGGTAGACCCGTAATACCTTGAATCGTTTTAATATCCCATATTCCTTGGAATTTGAGGTTATGGATGGTCATGATGGTTTTGATATTCCAGTAGAATGGATTGTCACTAAACATCGTCTTTAAGAAAACTGGAATAAGACCTGCTTGCCAGTCATGACAGTGAATAATATCAGGATGGAAATCCAAGGTAGGAAGTATTGCTAATGCTGCTTTACAGAAGAAGCTATACTTTTCAATATCGAAACGCATGGTTCCGTATGGTGCCCATCCACTAAAGTAGTATTCGTTATCAATAAAATAGAAAGTAATCCCATCATATTCCATACTCATAATACCAACATGATGTGGCTCTCTAAACCATCCCATATCCATATAAAAATGTGTTATGTACTTAAATTTACTTCTATATTCCCATGGAATACATGTATAACTTGGTAAAACAACTCTTACATCAAACTTACTTTTGTCAAACATTTTAGGTAAGGTCCCTACAACGTCTGCCAATCCCCCAGTTTTAATAAAAGGAACACACTCTGAAGCTACAAATAGTATCTTTTTCATCGCTTTCTCCTTCATCTTAATTGTTTTAATATTTTATATTCTCTAATATATTTCCTATATTTTACAACCTTTTATTTGTAAAATCAATACATAACTATTTCATTTGTGACTATTCATACAAAATGACGATTAAATCTACTGATTTTAGTCTTTTGTTTACTTTTAGACTACTTATTAAAAATAATATTGCCACCATCACACCTGAAAATATAAGATAACTCGGATGCCATAAAGTATAATAAATTCCTCTTGGTTCACAATACAGATAATAAAATAAGATAATACATGTTTCTCCACAAATCCATCCCATACTACCACCAGCTGCATAAATCCAGCTATATTGTCTAATTAGCCCCTCCATCAATGCCTTCTTTGTATAACCTATAATATGTAATAGTCCAATTTCTTTGAGCTGTTCCTTTAAGTATATTTCCGTCTAAAAACATTTTTAAACTCTCTGATTTCCATATAAGCATAACGTTTTTCATATAATACTTTATGCTGCTTTATAAAACTGTCCATCTCTTCATCGCTTCATACCATTCTATGCTCTACCTATCTTTATTCCTTATACTCTAATATTGTTCCTGTGCTAAAATAGTGAATCTGCTCTCCTAATTCTTCCTTCAAAATATTAAAGGCAGGTGTTCCGGTGCAATGACATGTATGAATTTCCTTTACATCTAGTACTTTCACTCGATTTGCAAGGGCTTTAACATCCTCTGGTTTGCCTGACATAGTCTTCGCTCCAAGTAGCCCCATAAGATGAAATCCACCAATCATGGCTAAAATCTTTTTCTCTGGAAAAACTGCTTGAACCTCTTTTATAACATTGTCCACGCCCCCATGTGAACAACTATTAAAGATAACTAAGCCTTCTGCACATTCAAACACCAAACTTTGTTCATGTGCAAAATCATCATATACAATCTTCCCATCTACTTTTCTTGCCAAATGTGCTGCTTTTCCTCTTGCTTGTAATCCCGAAGTGGTATGCGGCAAAAGCCAAACGCCATCAGCTAATTGATAATTGCCGCTAATATATTTAAAACGATGGCCATAGTTCTTTAAAATTCTTTTTGGTATCCCTATGTAATGTGTAATAAATCCAAATTTATCGTAGCAAGGCTCACTTCCTTTATCTCTTACATAAACTGATGCCTGTGGATTCATTTCAAAAAATCTACCAAATCCGCCCGCATGATCAAAATGGTTATGGGATAAAACCCCCATATCTACTTGTCCTAAATCTATGCCTAGCTTCTTGGCATTCTCCATATAAGCCTCGGTCGTTCCTGCGTCCAATAAATACTTTTTCCCACCGTATTCAATATACACAGATAAACCATGTTCCGCCTTTAGATTTCCATTACTTTTATTTTCAATTAGTGCAATAATTTTCATGTCTATTCCCTCTATTTTCTTGTTTATTTTCTAAAATTTATTGATTTTATAATCCAATCAAATACGATCAATCTTATCTATTTCATCATACTGTGTAAGCTCTTGCTACATCTTAAAACACCCCTCTAATTTTATAAACCAATCTACTCATATAATTTAAAACCAAATACTATATTTATTAATATTTTATACTATTTTCTTGCAATAAAAAACAGCCAATTCAAGTTGAACTGACTGTTTCTATATCTATTGTATTAAAATTCTGTTTTTAAGCTTCTTGAGAAAAGATTGTCTAATGTTTGGCGTGCATCTGCTTTATTGTAGAGTACATCGTATACTGCTTGAGAAATTGGCAGTTCAATATTATAGCGTCCTTGTAAATTAACAAGCGCTTTCACTGTGTAATAGCCTTCTGCTAAGTCTACATAGTCCTCACCTTTTACATAGCTTTCACCAAACTGTCTATTGTGACTAAACTTAGAAAATACTGTTGCTTCATAGTCTCCTAAGTGGCATAAACCATAAGCGGATAATTCATTCCCCCCCATTGCTTTAATGAGTCTAGCTACTTCTCTTGTTCCTCTAGACATGAGTGCGCCCTTTAATGTAGATAACTGAAGACCATCTAGCATCCCTGCTGCGATTCCAATTACATTTTTGGCTGCTGCACCAATTTCACTACCGATTAAATCCTGACCATAGTAAAAACGAATGAGTTTGCTAGAAAAGGCTTCTACTAAATCTGCTTTTACCTTTTCATCTTCACTGTCAATAACCATACAGTTTGGAATTCCATTGTAAAACTCTTGTACGTGTCCTGGCCCTAACCATACGGCTACTTTATTGCTTGCGTCTGTATTTTCTGTAACAATTTGAGTTAATCTTCTACCTGTGGCAATCTCAATTCCTTTCATACAAAGTACAAAAGTTTTATTTCTAATCTCTAGCCTATTTAACTCTTCCATAAGCGCTTGTAAGCCTTGTGCATTAATTGAAATGACAATCACATCTGCCTGTGCCACATCTTCTAAAGAAGTGGTAAGTGTTACGCTTTCTCTAAGCTCTAGTAAATTATTTTTTCTTTCTTTAATAAGCTGTTGCATATGCTTGGAATTTTCACGCCCATATAAACTCACTTCATGATTGATATAATCTAAATACCAAGTAATAAATGTGCCCCAACGTCCACATCCAATAACCGAAATTTTCATGTCTTACTCCTTATTCTTGCTTTACATATTCAATATCCTTTATTGTATGCTGATTTAAACAACTTGGCAAGGTATCCTTATTTATTCAAACTTAATCGCCTCGATAATGCTCATTTTAGGTGTAGAACGAGCAGGTGGCATGATACTTCCTAGCCAAAATCTCTGATAGTAATTTGGTCAGAAAGCTCATTACTCACAATAAACAAAGCCCTGCCAAACTAATCGCTAAGACAATCAGTGCTGATCTTAATTTCTTTTCCAAAATAGATTTAATCTTATATTTATAGATAATCCACATCGCTTTTACCTCGTTTTCATAGTCTTATTATAGAAAACAGGTGGCCACACTTTGAATTCACCAAAGTCATACGACTTTTAAATTAAGTCATATCCCTTTCTTAAGTTGCGACTTTTTTCTTTAATGATTTGAGCAAAAAATACCTTAAATCAAATGGGCCATTAATAAACTACGACTACACAAAAAAAATCGGCATCTAAAATAGATACCGAATCACATACTAAAATTGACTGTCTGGTACAAATCCAATCAAGATTGGTGCAGATGAACCATTTGGCAAAATATATTCAAAGGTTTTTGTCTCACCTTTTTTAATGGTTCCAATAATGGCTGCTCTTGTTGAAACCTGTGCTAGCATGCCTTGCCCTGGTACATTATAAACACTACCGTCTTCCCATTTAATAGCACCTTGAATCCCAGTACCTCTTGAGTTAAGGAAAATCCCCATATCTTCCTCTGCTATAATGGTTACATAGTAGCTTACCCCAAAGTTTCCTTTGTTCTCTACTGATACACCTGTTCGTACATCGATACCTTTCACCCATTCTTCACTACCTTTATCCCCTAGAAGTAATTTAGTTGGCATACTACCATCAAGATTTAATGTATAATTTAGCCCAATCGTATCAAATGTGCCACTAATATGAACGCCATCCATTGGTAATCTTTCTAGTTTATCTATCTCCTCTAAGGTTGTCTCCTCTGTCATTGCTGCTACAACAAAACGCACTTTACCTTCTGTTTCTACATCTAACATACCTGAAATACAATTGTTAGGTGTCCAATTTTGTGTATAAATCCATTGTTTTTCACCTGGTGCAAGTGTAATTGTTCTAGCTGCTGTGCCTTTAAGGTAGTCAAATAAACATCTTTGTCCTACTCTTGTAATATCTGTAGCAGGTCCTTTGATGGATTCATTACTCAAAGTAAGTGTCACCACTTCTTCTCCATCATTACTTACAATCAGTCCAAGCTTTTGTTTTTTTCCTTGTGTAATTTCATTACTTACTTGATTGAGATGATGAACAAGTATACGCCCTCTACCTTCCATTGTATCTTCATAAAGCACACCTAATGATTTAACTGTTTCTGGCGAATCACTCATAATTAGTGTCCCTGCTACTGCACTTTCTTCTACAATCACAGCATCTTGGTATTCTCGATAATTGTAACCTTCAAAATTATCAATACGGTCGCCTATTTGTCCTTCTTTAAATACATAATCAAATTCACTTCTAATTGGCTTTCCTTGAATATAAACCGTTGTCTCCATAACCTTACTACGTTTTCCATAGGCATCATCAATTTGAAGAGTTACAATATACTCCCCTTCTGTAAAGAAAGCATTTGGTTTCCCTAGTACTGCTAACTTTTCCTCCTGAGTACTTTTTCGATACATCCATTTTTCATTGGTAATGGCTTCGCCTTCTTCATTGTCATAAGTATAGTTAAATGTAATCGGCTCACCTGGTATATATGTTTCTTTGTCCGTTGTTAATGTTTTGATAATAGGTGCTTTGTTTTCTCTGATTGTAATCTTTTCATAAGTCCATTCACTCCATAAACCACGCTCATCCTGTACCTGAAGACCAATCTCATATGTACCGGCTTTTGGCTTACTAAAAATACTTGTAAGTTGCTCTGCTAGCACTGGTTCTTGTACACCCACCGACTTAACCGACCATTGTGTTTTGATGATTTTATCTTGATTTGAGTCATGACTTGTATTGACTGCTACCACTTCATCTCCTGCTGTATAGTATCTCTTTGCAAAATAAAAACGTGCCTGTGGTGCATCATTCACACGCCTATCCTCTCCAGATACCGTTAAGCTATTTCTATCTTCATCATATACCACTTCTATTTCAAATAATGTTTTTAAATCCTCTGCTGACAATTTGTAATGTCCATTTTCACTATAAACAGGATACCAAAGTGCGACTTGCTCTCCATTTACATCAGCCACTTGCTCCCCCTCTTTAATTAAAACTAAAGTATCTTGTCTTCTGATACGAAGTACCTTACCATCTTCTTCAGTAGAAACATAAGCCTTTAATAAATGCTCTGCTAAAACTCTAACTGGTAAAAAGAAGGTTTCATTCTCTTTCGTAACCTCTACACCTTGTGATTTCACTTGTTCTCCCATAGTCATGCTACCATCTTCAAGATTAATGACAGCTACATTCGTAATTTTATGTGTATGCGATTTTGCATCTTCTACGTTTTCTTCTACCGCTGTCTCTAAGCTATTTTTTGTAATCTCTACCTCTTGCTCTTCTTGCATTGCATGATCATTACTCCCACCTATACTGATGGTTGGCACGTTACCTTCTTGTCCATAAACACTGGTTGTACTAATCCCAAGTATACTTAAAATCAATAAATATTTCGCTGCGTATTTCATTTATCTTTCTCCAATATGTATTTTTTCTCCATTTATATTACTTTGTTTTTTATTATAAATTATTCTCATTTATTTGTACATTTATACATTCTTACACTTTTATCTCTTTCATTTTACACATTATTATTTTTTACTCATAAAACATACATATTTCTTAATATATATCGATTTTTTCTCCAATCTAGTGCATTCAAACTAACAAATTCTTGCAAATCATTTTCTTCTAGTATTTTTGTCTTTATAATTGCCATACTAAAAGTGTAGATTTCAATACTTATAACATGGAGGTTACTAACATGGATAAGGCGAAAAAATCAGCAACGAACAATCAATGGTGTAGTAGTTGTAGTACAGAAGGTACCAAGTACTTTCATGATAAAGCTAAAAAATCAGCTGGTAACAATCAATGGGTGTCTACAGGCTTAGGCCGCGCAGATCAGGATTAAAATCTACAGACCAAATGGGAATTTTATCTGCATTCCCCTATAATAGATTAAATTCTATTATAAAAAAGAGCATCCTGCGGTTTGACAGGATGCTCTTTTTTTGCTTATGAAATAATTTTAAATCCGCCTACGATTGGAAGTGGTTTCATTTCATCTTTAGCCACATTCACAATTCCTAAAATACTAAGTACTAAAAAGAAAACACCTACTAAGTAGAAGAAGATGCCTACGATTCCTCCAATGAATGGAATAAAACCTAAAATCGTACATACCACTGTTTTTACAATCCCTACAATCACTTCTGCAATCAATAAACAAAGTCCTTGGTTGGCATGGTAACGTACAAACTTAGAGTCTTTTGAGAAAATTAATGCCACGATTGAAAAAACACTTAAGTATGAAATCACTGCCATTAATTTATTTGATCCACTTGAGTTCATCTATTTACCCCCATATATTTTTTATCCTATCTACTATATCATATTCAGTAACAAATGTTTATAGTACAAGCATTTTAAAATAAACTTAGTTGTTCCTATTGCCAAAATCCTGACTGGTACGCCTTAATAATATCTGGCATTTTATAAAGAATCCCATATTTTTTGCATTCCTCTGTAAAAATAGGCCAAAGCTTTCTCACCTTAGCACTTGTGCATCTATAACGATTCCTAAACTGTCTTTGATATTTTTCCTTAGTTCCAGGAAAATGCTCATCCAGTTTTTTATAGAAATAGTCTCTTTGACCTTCTCTCATAGTCATGCCAATAGCTAGATAAGAGAATGTTTATTGATGCGTGTTAATACATCTATATCTCTTTCTATCAAATTACTCTTTGTAGCAACGGCAATACCAAAACGATATTGGTCTATTAATTCAAGCGCCCCTCGTGTTAGCTCATATTATTTTTCCCATCTATATCTTTATTGATTTCTGTAACCATCTAAGATTATATCCATAATAATATGACATCTAGCTGTCTTATTCCATCTTTTTAATCATCTAATTTCCAAAATTATGGCTACAATTTTTACTCATTTCAGTCTATACTAGATATATCATCATAAGAGGAGGCATTTCAATGCAAGAAGCGTTAGTTAAACGATTTTTAAGATATGTAAAAACCAATACAATGTCTGATGACAAAAGTACAACCTTCCCTAGTTCGAGCGTACAACTTGATTTTGCCCAAATATTAGTAGAAGAATGTAAAGCAATTGGACTTACAGATGTAACTTTAGATGAAAATGGTTATGTGATGGCAACATTACCTGCCAACATCTCTAAGAAAACACCTGTTATTGGTTTTATTTCACATATGGATACAGTTCCTGATTATCCAGGAGAAAATGTAAACCCTCAAGTTATCGAAAACTATCAAGGTGGCGCTATTACTTTAAATGCAGCTGAGGGCATTAGCTTAAATCCAGGTCAATTCCCTATTCTAAATGATTTAGTAGGTGAATCACTCATCACTACAGATGGTACAACAGTACTTGGTGCAGATGACAAAGCAGGGATTGCAGAAATCCTTACTGCTATGGAATATCTTATTGCTCATCCTGAAATCCCACATGGTACAATCCGTGTTGGTTTCACACCAGATGAAGAAGTCGGTCATGGGGTAGACTACTTCAATGTAGCTGCTTTCGGTGCAGACTTTGCTTATACCATCGATGGGTGTGACCTTGGTGAATTACAATGTGAAAATTTCAATGCTGCTTCTGCTAAAATTGAATTCCATGGCGTAAGTGTTCACCCTGGTGCAGCAAAAAATAAAATGAAAAATAGTTTATCTATTGCTTGTGAATACCAATCACTTCTTCCAGCTTTAGAAGTACCAGAGCATACAACTGGTCATGAAGGTTTCTATCATTTACACGATATGTCTGGAAGTGTAGAATTTTCTACACTTCACTATATTATTCGTGACCATGATAGAGACACTTTTGAAAAACGTAAACAAACCATGGCAGGACTTGCTCATGTACTCAACCAAAAATATGGTGAAGGTACTGTAGAAATTGAAATCCATGATAGCTACTACAATATGAAAGAAGTTATCGACCAACATCCAGAGGTTATGGCACTTGCAGAAAAAGCCTTTAAAAATGTTGGCATTACACCAGTCTTTAACCCAATTCGTGGAGGTACAGATGGTTCACGCCTTTCTTTCATGGGACTTCCTTGTCCAAATATCTTCACTGGTGGCTACAACTGCCATGGTAAATATGAATTTGCCGTTATCTCTCATATGCTCCAAGCAACTAAAGCCATTATTGAAATTAGTACATTAGCGACTAAATAATTAAAAGCCTATTCTCTTACTCATCCTTCGATGAGTAAGAGAGTAGGCTTATTTAATTTCTAGATTTTAATCTATTCCATTTAATTTTTTATACTTCCTTTAAATATCTTTACTTCTATTTAACATATTCTTTTCCCAATATATAAACGCCTATTCCCCACATAAGCATACTTAGCATAAGAGGTATCATTAATCCTAGTTCATTTAAAGTCGTTATATATCTTCCTGGGGGTGTCTCCCATCCAGAAGCTAAATTAAGTCCTGTTACTATAAGTATACTAAGACACGAAAGCGCACCTATACTAAATACACAACAACCTATAACCACTCTTTTCATTCAAATCGCCTCCCCAATGTACACTATTTACTCTACTTAGCCATATACATATAAATAATCATTATAAAGTTCTTCACAGACTTCCTCTGTCAGTTCCTCACAATAAATATAAAAGACTTCTTCTAACTCATCTCTTGTAGCCTCTATTTTCATCTTACCAAAGATTGGAGAATCTGCTGCCTCCACAAATGTCCAATCATTATAGATTATTTCTTCCACTGTAATCTCCTATCTTTCTTGATATACATTTAATCATCATCTATCTCATTCACTTTTTGGAATAATTTATTAATTCATCTTACTTCTATATACTTCTTTTTTAAGCTATTTATTGCACTTTTTATAACTTATTCATTTCTTTAAAAAAGCTACCTAATATCATATTTTCTTGCTTGAAGTTCTCTAAGAGCTGATTGTAATCTGCTGTTTTAGGTAATGTTTCCATCTCAATGCTAAGTGCCGTCTTATAAATCCCTAAAAAAACTTGTTCTGCATCTTTAACTGCCTCTAGATACTTTGGTTCTGGGAGTACAGTATACAAAAATTCTAGTTTTTCTAAGGTGGATACAATACTATAATTGAACGTTTGAATCAGCTCTGGATTCAGCTGCTTAGTTAATTCTATATACGAAAAAATATAGTTATATAAATCTACTAATAGCTCATCTGATATTCCATTAAACTCTACACGTAAAAAAGCAGGCTTAGGTCTTCTGAATCGTCTTTTAATCGGTGGCTTTTCCACAATATAATAATTTCTAAAGGCTGCAAAATGTTCCTGAAATCTACCTTGTGGCATATTAAGCCCAAACTTAAAGCCTTTAAAAAAGTAGATATTTCCAAAACCTTGCCAGCCATTAACCACTTCACCTTTTATAAAATTATCGCAGTTTTTAATACAAATCGCGCGAAACATACTTTGCCTCCAAATAAATTCTATAGTCTTATCATAGCTTTTCCATCACAAAAGCACAAGTTTTAAACTTTATAAACTACTTTATTATGATAAAACATTAAGTCTCTACTTATTATATAGTCCCATTCATGCTTAATTATGTATTCAACAAACATTCTCATATACTTCAATCTTGCTATAAACACAGGACTATTTCTATCTTCTATAACACTTCCTTGTGCTAACCCTCAATTTTTAAATAAACAAAAAGATGACTCCTAAACGGAATCACCTTTTTATCTGTTGCACTATTTCCTTTTATGCTTCTTCAATATCAATATATTCAAAGGTAGCATATCCCATACTATTATTTTGTACAAAGTTAGTTGCAAAAATACCTATCTTTGTACCTACCCAACCACCTGGGTATGTATAGAATGGTAAGCCTAACTCTTCAAAATGTACTCCATCTAAGCTGTAGCTGAGCTGACCAATACCATCCTCTAAGACATTGCTCTCATTGTGCATGTGTGCACGTAAGTAAATAGTATCTCCCTCTACCTTACGTTTAATTTTGACACGCTCAAAGCTCCCTTTTCCTTGCTCGCCACCTTCTACAAACTGTACATAGTTACCATCTTCTTCATGAATGAGGGAAATATAGTGATAGCTTTTTCCTGTCAGTGCAAGCCCACATTGGTCCTTTTTGCTTGCCGCACTGAGTGTCACTTTAACTGTTGCATTAAACACTGGCATCTGAATCATTTGTGTCAGTAAGTTTGGCAATTCATAGAGCGTACTAATGTCACTAGATACAAATTTCTTCGTACGTAGTTTAAGTCCTTCTTTCTCTAATCTATACCAATCTTTATCGTAGTTGGCTTGCCACTGCCATTGAAGCCCAAGCTCCTTACCTTTAAAATCATCACTTGTAGCTGGCACGATAATTGGATAAGTTTTTCCTACATTTGGTTTTTGATGAATGAGTACTGGCTCACCACAGCCTGCTTCATTGACATTTTGTCCCATATGTGGCCAATCATCTACCCACTCCATTGGTTGTAAATGTAAAATACGTCCATATGGCTCAAGATCTTGGAAATGAATAAACCAAGATTCACCACTTTCAAGTTCTACATAGCCCCCTTGATGCGGACCATTAACTGGTGAGTTCCCTTGTGCTAGGGTAATACGTTCTTCATATGGTCCATAGATATTTTTAGAACGGTAAACCATTTGCCATCCTTTTTCTACCCCACCTGCTGGTGCAAAAATATAGTAATACCCATTACGTTTATACATTTTAGGACCTTCAAGTGTTGGATTATTGATTCTACCATCCACTACCATTGTTCCTTCATCTAATAAACTCTTACCATCTGGTGCCATTTTGTTAATATGTAAAATACTTTTGATACCACATCTGCTATTTGCAAAAGCATGAATTAAGTAAGCGTTTCCATCCTCATCCCAAAATGGACAAGTATCAATCCATCCATTGGCTTCTTTCACAAGTACTGGAGCTTCCCATGTACCAAATGGGTCTTTGGTCTTCACCATCATAACCCCTTCGTCTGGTGCGCCAAAATAAATATAGAATTCCCCATTGTGATAGCGAAGTGCTGGTGCCCATACACCCTTACCATGTTGTGGCAAATTATATTCTTTGAAAGGCATTCTATCCAAAGCATAGCTTACTACTTTCCAGTTCACTAAATCCTTAGAATGTAAGATTGGAAGTCCTGGCGAAAAGTTAAAGCTTGATGCTGTCATAAAGAAATCTTCTCCCACACGAATTACATCTGGATCAGAATAATCTGCATAAACAATTGGATTTTTGTATTGCCCATTACCTAAGTCTGCTGTCCACATTTTAAAGTCTCCTTTTTTGTGTTATTTTTCACTTATTAATAGTTTATACAAAACTTTTTAAAACTTCAATAAAAAGTTTAAAATATAATTATAAATTATATATTTTTATAAATTTATAATTTTTATCGGATTTTTGTTTATTTTTTATTATGCTATGATTATACAACTTTTTACAAAGGAGATATTATTATGAAATGTAGTGTTCACAAATTAAATAACCTACAACAAATTTCATCCATTGTTCCTACAGGTAAACTAGCTATTCTTTACGCAACAAGTGATGTATTTATAGACTATGCTAAAGTTTGTCAAAAAAACTTTAAAGATATCGAACTTATAGGATGTAGTACACATAAAAATTTAATTTCTGAAGGGTTTATTACAGATGCCGTTCTTATTTTCTTATCAGATATTGAAGTGGCAACTTACTGTTTAGAAGATATCGGTGACTATCCTATTTTACATATTAACCAAATCAAAAAAACGATTCAAAAGTTACCTTCCTTTTCACCAGAATCTACAATTTGTTTTTCATTATGTACTTTCACTAGTCACGAGGAAATGGTAATGAGCACCCTAGAAGACCTCTTTAAGTCCCATCATATTGATTTAATAGGTGGTACTGCAGCTACAGATCAACAAGATCTATCCTATGTGATGCTTAATGACACCATTAAAACTGATGCCTGTATTTTAACTTTTATCACTAATAAAAGTGGCAAAATCAAATTGTATAAAGAAAATATTTTTAAACCAACTGAAGATTGGTTTATTGCTACGGAAGTGGATGTTGATAGACGTCTTATAAAAAAATTAGACAATAAACCTTGTGCAGATGTGATTAAACAAATAGTCGGCCATAATGACTTACAAAGTCAATTTTTATCTAATCCCTTTGGTCTAGTATTAAATGATGATATATATATTGTCTCAGGCAAACAAGTTCATTCTGATGGTATTGAGTACTACTCTAATATTTATAAAAATGCTACATTATGCCGAGTAGAATTAGATGATTATCATAAAATCTCCCAAGAAACTGTTTCAAACATTTTAAGAGATATTCCTCACCCAAGTGGTACATTGGTGGTAAACTGCATTTTACGTACCATTCAATTTGAAAATGAACACTTTGGTCCTACTTTTGGTCAAAATTTATCTAAACTCGGAAACTTTGCTGGTTTTTCATCTTTTGGCGAGCAAATTCATTATCATCACTGTAACCAAACACTTGTATTAGCAGTTTTTGAATAGGAGCTATTACCATGGGTATTTTTAATTTCAAAACAAAAAAATTATCTTCTTTTGAAGATACCAATGCAATTCATACACTTTCTAGCCCTATTTCTTCAAATAAGGAGGTTCTTGATGCTTTAAAATGTGCTACTCACTATGCCAATTCACATCTTGAAAGCCTTATTACTGAAGAAGCTCAAAGTAGCCTTACGCTCGGAAACTTACAAGAAAAAATCAATCAACTTGCTTTAAGCACAGATAAATATATCCACATTGTTCAAACATTAGATGCCTCTGTTACGGCTCTAGAAGAAGATACACATGCAACCAAAGAAACATTAGCCTCTAATCATACGCTTTTAAATAATAGTATTTCTAGTATTGAAGAACTCCATGCGTATATTGAGGAACTACATACTAAATCTAATTCTATTATTCATGCTATCCATAATCTTGGCACCTATATTCAAGATATTGTGGCTGCCGACCAGCAGATTCATGCCATTGCTAATAGCACCAACTTACTGGCACTTAATGCAAGTATAGAAGCAGCCCGAGCAGGAGATGCCGGTAAAGGTTTTTCTGTAGTGGCCACTGAAATTCGTAATTTATCTAATAGCACCAAAGAATTGGTTGCAGATATCTTCGAAAAAACAAATGCTGTTACTGTTCAGTTTGAAAATACACAATCTCTCCTTACCCAATATCAAAAAAGTATTGAGGAGAGTGTACATCTTGCTGAAAAAGTTTATTCTCATAATCAAGAGATTATAGATGCTAATGGAAAAAACTTAGAACATATGAATCAAATCCAACATATTGCATCTGACATAAAAGTACATATGAATAATGTTTCTTCATCATCCACATTACTTCATAATCGCATTGTGGAAACTTCCGAAGATGTGGTGAATTATCGAAAAAAAACGACCGCTAAACAATTAGCACTTACACCGATTATTTCTTTCCTAAAACAAATCACCAATCTTCTTGAAAAAGCTGCAAATTAACAATCATTTACCCTTAAACAACAACTTGTCCCATTAATGCACTATAAAAAAGCTAACAAATTAGGCTTTACGCCTACTTGTTAGCTTTTTAACCTTTTTAGACTTCTCTTAAACGCTCAACAATACTTTGCTTATTAAGATAACCATAACATATAATCGGTAAAATCATTCCAATCACGACTAATACTGGTGCCACTAACCCTAGTGGCCAAATCATAAATTGGTATGTAAAACAATTCATCCTATCACAGCACCCTCTTATAATCGTTACCGAAGAAAGAATACCTAATAGTATACTGATTCCTAAAGTTCCTAATACATAATACAGTCCCTCATAAATCAATACCTTTTTAAGCTGCTTTCCTGTCATTCCAATACTTTGTAGCATAGCAAACTCTTTTCGTCTTGCCACAATACCTGTTAAGCTGGCATTGATAAAATTCAAAACACCAACAAGTGCAATAATTAAAGTAATGGCACCTCCAACTAATACCATCATATCACTTGTCCCACTTAACTCTTCTTCTAATTTTCCTCTACAAGTATAATTCGTTGTGATGTTCACTTCTTCTGTATAATGTTTCAAAAAAGCCTCTACCTCTGGTTCATATCCCTCTTTTATATTAAAGACATAATTCATGACAATAGGTTCACGAGTGATTTCGGCATATACACTACTTGGCAAATAAAAATCGTAAGGCCCTATACCTATTTGAGAATGGTTGCTTCTGTCATGTACCTCGATATATCCACCTACTATAAAACTTCTTGTCTTATATTCATTAGTGCCATCTTCATGATGTTCATAGTAATGAAGCTCTATTTCTTCCCCTATATCAAACATGGTATTTTCTAGTTTAAGCCTTCTATTATCGTCCAAAAATACTGCTTCAAAAATATACTGGTCTGATTGAAGCATCTCATTATTCACTTGGCCGTCTACTACCACTGCATTTTGAAATAATTCATCTTCTAATCCTATAACCTGTGCAAAAAAATCTCCCTCTGCATTGATATTATAATCCTGCCCTGTATTTTGTCTATCTGTTACATAAAATCCATCTGTAAAAGTATTATTATAAACTCTTCCGCCCTCTTCAAAACCTTCTAACTGCGTAACCTCTTCAATAAAGGTTTCTGGCACACTTATAGTTATACTACTAAACTCACTCTTAAAATATTCATTATAAGCAATAACATAATCTGTATCGATATATGTTGAAATATATTCTTCCATATCTACACTTTGTGATAATGAATATACCATATTAAATAAAACTAAGCTGAGCGCCATACCAAGCATGACAATAACGGTTTGTTTTTTATTTCTGCCTAGATTACTGATTGCCATTTTATGTAGTTTACCACCCGCTGTACTATGTTTTTGTTTTTTATACCTAACTACCCCCTCTGTATACTTAATCGCTTCAACTGGCGATACCTTGGCTGCCATTTTGCCTGGTTTCTTGGTACTAAGCCAAATGGTAAATAGTCCAAATGCCGCTGAACCTATAAAAATCCAAGGACTAGGTGATACATGAACCGTTACGCCCTTTATAGTGGTTGAATTAACCACATAAGGTACTAGCACTTTTCCTAATAAAAAGCCTAAAATAAGTCCAATAGGTATGCCTATCACACCTAATAAAAGTGCTTCTCTACGTATAATTCTTTTAATTTGCCTCCCCGTTGTCCCTATGGTTTTTAATAATCCATAAAAATGAATATCTTGTACCACTGAAAGCTGAAAAATATTATAAATAATTAAATATCCTGTTAATATAACCAGTAATAATGCCCCTACTAACATAAGTATAGTGAGTGGGTCGGCATCTCCATAAGTGGATAGATATGCCCAGCTTACATTACTATTAATATACTTCTCATCCTCTTCGTTAAGAGAATAACCACTTTCTTCAATCACTTGGTCTAGTTTACTTCTAAGTCCTAGACTATTTTTAAACATAACATTCGCATGGATTGTTCCTGTTCCCTTAAATCCCTCTTCCTGATGACTTGTAAGCTCTTCTTTATATTGCTCTAAATACGCTCTTGAAGTTATAATCATTCCTGATGGTATTAAAGGGCTCGGTTCATACCAACCACTTAGTTTAAAAGTTCTTTGTATCGGTCTTTCATGCACCACAAGCTCCAGAGTAATGGGCGCTCCTTCTTCCAAAGGGATACCAAGTAACTTTAAGCTGATTGTATCTACTAATACTTCATCTACCGCTTCTGGTATATGTCCCCCCGTAGGTGTCGCAATTCTTAGTTTGATCCCTACATCATCACAATACCAAAGCTCTGCTTTACGTTTTCCTACCTCAGGATTCTTGATATCATCTGCTAATATCCAATTTTCTGCAATCTCATCAATAAGAGGGTGATCCTTTATATCATTAAAAATTTCTTCTGTAATATATTTAAAACTTCCATGACCTGAGCCCCCTACTTGCTCCATCATAGCACGCTGAAATATTTCTATTGTCCCCATACCTAATGTAAAAATTGTTGTAAATAAAATAGAGGTTAAAATAATAGCCAACATAGCAATTTTATTTCTGCTTTTCTTTTCTTTAAAGTTGCTAAAGGCAATACGATTAATGATTTTAGTATTTTTTACTTTAATCATAAGATATCTCCTCCCACAACTTTATGTTCCTTATTTAGGTCATTACTGCTTACAATTTTGCCATCCTCTACTCTGATGATGCGATGTGCCATCTGTGCAATTTCTTCATTGTGTGTAATCATCACCATGGTTTGATTAAATTTTTCACAGCTCACCCTTAATAGTCCCATTACATCTAAACTTGTCTTACTATCTAAATTTCCTGTTGGTTCATCTGCTAAGATAATCGCCGACTTAGTTGCTAATGCTCTGGCAATAGCCACTCTTTGTTGTTGCCCTCCAGAAAGTTGATTCGGTCTTTGCCAAAGCTTACTTGTAAGGCCTAGCGTCTCCACGACTTCATGGATATAAGCTTCATCTAACTTCTTCCCATCCAATTCGATAGGCAATGTAATATTTTCATAGACATTTAAAATCGGTACTAAATTATAACTTTGAAAAATGAAGCCAATCTTTCTACGTCTAAAAATCGTTCTTTCTTCATCCTTTAGATTAAAGATTTCCTTACCATCTACAATAACATCTCCGCTTGTTGGACTATCTAAGCCACCCAACATATGTAATAAAGTAGATTTTCCACTTCCTGAAGTGCCTACTATGGTTACAAATTCACCTTTTTGTACACTAATATTCACATTATCCAATGCACGAACTTCATTTTCTCCCGTTCCATAATATTTTCTAAGCTCTTTTGTTTCAAGAATCATATCGCTCTCCACCTTTTTATTTTCATTATTCCCATCCTCATCATCATACTTTATCTATTGAAGTTTCTCTTAATCAATTTTCTCACATTATGTCCTTTTTCACATGTTACATATTTCGTATTTGTGATGGGCTTATGATTAATATAAACCTTTTATCTTTCCACAATCTTTCTCAAATCTAACAACTTTGAAAGATTTCATCCTTCATGCTATTTTTCTTTCTGTTTTCTTCATGAAGTATTGGTAGAAAGACTGAAAAGGTAGAGCCCTCTCCTACTTTAGAACTTAGCTTAATATAGCCTCCTTCATTAGAAATAATTTCCCTCGCCAAATAAAGGCCAATGCCTACCCCTTCCTCATTGGCAACCTCATAAGAGCGATAAAACCTCTGAAAGATTTTGCTATGCTCTTCTTCTTGAATCCCTATGCCCTCATCTTTAATATCAATTCTTACAAAAAACTCATAGCTTTCAACTTTTATGGTGATACACGTATTAGAAGATGAATATTTAATGGCATTGTCTAATAGATTAATCATTGCCTCCATCGTCCATTTTGCATCAAAATGAGCTCTAGCATCATCCTCTATTTCTACCTTAATATCTATTGACTTTTGCCTTGCTTTAAACTGAACCTGCTCCACACTTTTTTTAATGAATTCCTCTAGCCCTTCTTCCTTTGGCACAAGCTGAATAACACCTGTTTCCAATCTGGAAAGTTTAACAAGTGCAGTAATTAAAAAGTTTAATTTCTCCGCATTTTGAGTCAGCACCTCCACACAAGTTCGACCAGATTCCTCCATCTCTTGCTCTTTTAAAAGCTGTGCATATAATAAAATATTGGCAATAGGCGTTTTGGTCTGATGAGAAATATCCGCAATCAAGGTTTCAATATGATTTTTCTCTTTCTTCAAATGAGTAGCCGAAGCACTACAATTGGCTATATATTTTGCCATCTGATGCTCTACTACCGAAAGCTTGGATTCGTCATAGATCCTTTCTTTGAACGTTCCCTTTATACCTTCCTCTAGCATATCTTCTAGTACTAGAATTTATGCACCCTAAAACCTCCCTCTATTCTTTTTTCTACATATTATAACATCAAATTTATTAATTATTAGAAATTGATTTTATATTCAATACTTTATTCTATACTTTATTGCTATAAAGGACTTTATCTCTTAAAATATTCCTATGGCTTATTTCTATACATTACATATCACACACAATTGTAATCTGTGTTTTATCAGGTATTAATGCCTTTACTAACCTAGACTACAATAAGCCAAATTTTAATAAACACAATCACTAATCCAAATATCTTAATCAGTGTTATAAAGTATCCAAATGATTTTTTGGGGGGAGATTTTTTATGAACTTTACTCTTATTGATATGGAAAATTGGGAAAGAAAAGAGTGTTTTAATCACTTTATGACAGTGGCTAAAAGCACCTATAGTTTGACGGTTAATATGGATATCACGTATTTAATGACTTTCATTAAACAACATAACTTGCGACTTTATCCAACCTTTACTTGGATTATTACAAGGGCGCTTAATCAGCATGTTGAATTTAAAACTTGCTATGATCTCAATCATCAATTAGGCTATTATGATGAAATTTCTCCATGCTACTCTATCCTTGATGACCAAACTAAAATCATGGATAGCATGACAACACCATATGATCAAAACTTTAAAAACTTCTACATACAAATGACAACAGACTTAGACAATTACAAAACAAGTAAGCATAAAACAGATTTTCTACCAAACTTCTTTTTAGTTTCTTGCTTACCTTGGCTTAGCTACACTTCCTTTGATGTAAACAATCAAAGTGACTATGACTTTTTACTGCCTATGGTAACTTGGGGAAAATATTTCGAGCAACAAGATAAAATCCTTATGCCACTTACCTTACAAGTACATCATGCTGTTTGTGATGGTTATCACTGCTCACTCTTTTATAAGGATGTTGAAACGGTACTTGCTCATCCAGAACATTATTTAATTTAGATGCTCTTTATAAAATGCACTCTCTTATGAAAAACATTTAAATCATAAGAAACAGCCCATTGAAAATTTTCAATGGGCTGTTTCTGTTACTTCATTGGGTGTATTCATTTTTAATTGAAAAGGAATTACTTGCTCTCTAATTAAACATAACTAAGTCTTCTTGATTCTTCTTCGCAAGCTCAATAGATTTTACATAGAGAATAGGTCCCATATCATTGTTATAGACCTCAGCTTTTTCATAGTGAATTTGTGCAAGAACCGAAATACTATCTCTATCTTTGAACTTAGGCTTACCAATGTTATGGCAGTATAATCCCATGAGTGCAATATCATCGGCACAACATGGCATGGCAAAACGGCCAAAGGTAAAGCGGTCTTTTGGATCAGATTTATCTTGGAAAAATAGTCCACTTACTTTGACTTTTTTATTCATATAACGCTGTGGTTGTTCCCATAAATCAATATACCAAATACCATAATCTTCGTCTTTTACTTCAATAATCTCTGCATTTAAATCATAAGGTAACTCTTCTTTGATTGGCTCTAAGGCAAAATCTTCATCACAAATAAAGAGTTTGGCTTGTCCATTTACAGCTTTTACTGTATTTCTAAAAGATGCCGTATTCATCTCTTTGGTCACACGATTAAATACCACTAAATCTGCACATTTGAAATGTTCCATCATAATGCCACGCATATTGTTAAGATATACATTAAAAGTTTCTCCATTTACAAGGGTAACAACTTGATAAATACCCCACTCTTTTGGATATTCTAGTTCAAAAGGTACTGCCATATCCCACATACCATTGTATTCAATCATCACACGTTGAGGATTATACTTTTCTGCAAGTTCCTTAATAAACGCATCGGTTAATTCTTCTTCATCTTCTACTTGTACGACTGTAATATGATTTTTTTCATAGTAAGCTGCATCATATTCCTCAATACCTTCTTCACAAGAAATGACTAATGTATTTTGACCATCTGCAAAAATAGGTTTCTTAAGCATATAGTCCATAAACATTGTTTTTCCTGCTTCTAATAAACCATTAAATATAAAAATTGGTATTCTCATTGCCACTTCTCCCCTTAGCATAAGCCAAATAATTTTTTGAGGCCTTGTTCATCTAATTTAGTACCAATCACACATAGACGTCCTGTGTAATCTGCATTTTCTTCACGAATTTCATATTCTCCTGGTACCATATCAAAGCAGAACCACTTACCTTCTTTATTTTGAAGAATACCTTTTGCACGAAGAATGATACCATATTCTTCTGACCCAGATAAAGTTTCAAGTGCCTTTTTGATTTCTTCTTCATCATATTTATGCGGTGTTTCCATTCCCCAACTTGTGAAAACTTCATCAGCATGATGATAGTGATGGTCATGTCCACAGCCACATTCATGGTCGTGGTGCTCATGGTCATGTCCGCAGCATTCGTGATCGTGGTGCTCATGGTCATGTCCGCAGCATTCATGGTTGTGATGCTCATGGTCATGTCCGCAGCATTCGTGGTCATGATGCTCATGATGATGCACATGTCCACAGCTTGGGCATACCTCTTCTTCTTTCATTAACTCATATGCTAAAGAATGTTTTGATTCCATCACTTCCAGTAATTTAGCTCCTGAAATATCATCCCATGAAGTTGTCACAATAGCCGCTTGTGGATTATGTTCTCTAATCATTTTTACACATTCTTCTAATTTTGCTTCTGATGCTTTTTGAGAGCGGCTTAAAATAATACTTGTGGCACTTTCAATTTGATTATTGAAGAATTCTCCAAAGTTTTTCATATACATTTTACATTTAAGGGCATCTACTACTGCTACTCTTGCATTAAGTTCTACATCCATGTCTTCATCTACATTTTCAACTGCTTTAATGACATCTGAAAGTTTACCAACACCTGACGGTTCAATAATCACGCGGTCAGGTTTGTAATTTGTAAGTACATCCTTCAGAGCTGCACCAAAATCTCCTACTAATGAACAACAGATACATCCTGAGTTCATTTCTGTGATTTCCACGCCACCTTCTTTTAAGAAACCACCATCTATACCAATTTCACCAAATTCATTTTCAATGAGAACAAGCTTTTCTCCATTAAAACCTTCTTTAATCAGCTTTTTAATTAAAGTTGTTTTACCTGCTCCAAGAAATCCTGAAATAATATCAATCTTTGTCATCTTTGTTTCCTCCCAATATCTTTTCCTTGTCTAAGTTCTATACAAATAAATAGAATTGAGACCGATTTGCAACTAAATTATATATCTAAATTATAACTATATCAAATTATTTTATACATTCATCAGTATTCTTAATCTTTAATTTTTCTATTTAGTCCTATTTCTCTTATGTCTATTTAAAATAGCTATCTGATTTTCACTATGATACTGTCGATGCTAGAGATTCTGGAACTTATCATGCTTAGCTGATACTGTAAAATGAAAAAATCTATGAGGTAGAATATGGTGTTATACTAGAATCTATTGAGATATGGATATTTGACAAAGTTATTGCTACATTCATTAGGTAAATCATGACACTAAAAAAGGTACACTACTATACCAGTGTACTTTTTTATAACATGCTTTATAATGCTGCTAACACTAAACTTCTAAATACTTCAAAAGTCGATTTTTCACTAGAAGTTCCTTTATTCAGCTTGCTATTTACAAAGTTAAACCCTACATTTCCATAGCTAAAAGCTGCACTTGCAATGCTAATACTATCTTCTGTTAAGCTATAAGTTGCCCCTTTTTCCATAGCCAGTGCACAAAGTTCTACCAATTCATCTGTTGATTCTAGTTGGCGATTAACACCTAAGCTTAATACTTTATAGAAGTAATCAAATCCACCTTGTAAAACCACCATTTTATTTGAACCTGTGTAAAAAGCTTTACCTGTATGATAGAAATATTTTAAATCACCAGATTGCATTGCACCATATGTTTCATTGATTTCAATATCTTTCACACCAAGCGCATTCACCTTTTCTACCATTTCTTTAAAACTTAATGTCTTTTGGCTCATATTATTTTTAATGGCATTTTTGAAAGCTACAATTGCTCTCTCTTCATCTTTATCTTGAGCTAATACTGCATTTCCTAAGCAAACAATATACTCATTATTTTCATATGTTAATGTAACTTTTTGACTCATCTGTTTCTCCTTTAATAAAAGTGCTAGTTATCATTATAACATATCTTACTTTTATGATACTGTAATTTATTATGACAAAGCAATCTTTCTAAAAATACTTGCCTCGTCTCAATTCTTCATAAGCTTTTCTTTCTATTTTCACCATTTTAACTTATTTGTATGTATAGTATTCTTCTCTCTAGTATCTTATATCTATTACTTATTTGGCTTTTCTTTTATGATATTTAATCCTTTAAACCACAAGTTAATAGCACGTCATGAGCATGAATAATCGTATTCCCACTTGGAATAATACTTTCATCTTTTCTCTTCACCATGATAATAATAATGTCTTTTGGAATTTTACACTCTGCAATGGTTTTTCCTACCCATTTATTATTTTTGTCGATTACCATTTCTTGTACTTCTAAATCAGAATCAGCCTCTTGATATTCACTACTCAAAACCAAAACATCTTCTGGTTCTAACACAGTCTCACCTTTTGGAATCACCACTTCAAATCGTCGCTTAATCAGTACCACCAATGATTTATGTGGAAAGGTAATTTCACTTAGTTTCTTACCTACCCATGGATGGTGTTTAGTGATCAAAATATTAACAAGTCTTACATCTGCATCATTGCGATAATCGTTAAAAGTCATAGAAACAGGTGTCGTGTCATCTATCAAATCGAGTTTCTTTGCAACCCATGGTAATAATGCACCTTGTACTGCAATAGATAACATGGCAATACAAAAAACAATATTAAAGATTTGATTCTCAGGAAATACACCACTTACAGCTACTACAATGGCAAAAACAATACCTGACGCTCCTCTTAATCCTGCCCACGAAATAAGCATTTGGTCTCTGAATGGTACTTTGAATGGTGCCATCAAAATAGCTACCGAAAGCGGCCTTGCAATGAGGGTTAAAAATAATGCCACTAATATAGCTGGTCCTAGATAGCTTATCACTCGTGTTGGGAATGCTAAAAGTCCTAATAAAAAAAATACTAACATTTGAAATAGATTAGTTAATCCATCGAAGAAGTGAACTAGTTCTGGTTTATTGGGAATCTTTGTATTCCCTAATATAATCCCTGTAATATAAACACTTAAGTAACCATTTCCACCCATTACATTACTTAGTGCATAAGAAAAGAGGGCAATTGCAAAGACAAAAATCATATTGAGCCCTTCTGTCATCACTTCAAATTTCTTAAGTCCGTAGCTTGCAAAAAGACCTAATAAACTTCCTACTATAATCCCTATTACAAACTGTTTAATAAAGATAACAGGAACTGCTCCTGTGCCACTTCCTTGAATAATACCTAATAAAACAATGGTCAGCATATTGGCGATAGGGTCATTACTCCCACTTTCTATCTCTAGCAATGATGCCAATCCATTTTTTAAGTTAAGCTTTTTAGCCTTTAAGATATAAAATACGGCTGCCGCATCTGTAGAACTGATAACCGACCCTAATAAAAGACTTTCTAATAAATCAATGCCTAATACAAGGTGACAAAATATTCCTGTTAATACCGCTGTCAGCACGACGCCTACTGTGGATAAAAGCCCCGCTTTTAAAGTAACGGGTTTTGCCACATTCCAGTTGACGCCAAATCCCCCATAAAACATAATATAAATGAGTCCAAATGAACATATATAATTGGCATAGTTATAATTTGCAAACCAGATTCCTACAATCCCCTCACTACCAAAAATCATTCCTAAAACAATGAAGAATATTAAGGTTGGAATCCCCAGTTTGTTTGAGATACCACTCGCCATCAAACAAAGAAAAATAATCATTGCTGCCATAATAATATAATATTCCATACTATCATCCTCTCTTTCTCTTTTTTAGTCTGTTCTCATCACCTTTCCTCACTCATTTCTTTTATATATTGATTTTTAAACTAACAAATGTAAATTTTATACTTTTATTATACCGAATAATCCTACACTTCTTCTGTTAATATTTCATAAAGAAAAACAGTTTTGTAGACAATCATTTTCTGAATTATCTTTCTAATTCTGTGAGTTATTTTATCATTTAGCTTATTTTATGTCTGTTCTAAACTTAATTTCATGCAATTTATTTAATTAATAGACACAAGACAACAAAAAATATCATTTCAAATGTTTTAAATTTAATTAACATTTTATGAAAAATGTTTTATACTTAATATATGCTCAGAAACTTTTTAATGTTATCTGCTCAATTAGGCATAAATTTTTTTCATGAAGGGAGGACTAGCTGATGGAATTATCTAATACTTTTGTTATTTTGATGGGACTCGGAACTGTATTCTTCGGCTTAGTTTGTATTATTGCTCTTTGCTATCTGATGAGCTGGGTTGTACAAAAAATTACTAAGCCTGCAAATGTAGCTCCTGCTACTACACCTGTAGCCGCACCTGCTCCAACACCAGCTAAATCTACGATTACAAATCGTCAAGAATTTATCGCTGCTGTTTCTGCTGTTATTGCGGAAGAATTAGGCACTGATGTATCAGCAATTAAAGTTTTATCTGTCAAAGAACTCTAAGTTCCAATACACTTAATTAAAAGGGGAAATCGAAATGAAAAAATATCGTGTAAATGTAAATGGAAATAACTATGAAATCGCAATTGAACTTATTGATGAAGCTACAGCTAAAGCAGCTGCTCCAGCTCCAGCTGCCACTCCAGTACAATCTGCTGCACCTAGTGGCGGTGAAAAAATCACAAGTCCAATGCCTGGAAATATCTTAAGTGTAAACGTATCAAATGGTGATACAGTAAAAAAAGGACAAGTATTAATGATTCTTGAAGCTATGAAAATGGAAAACGAAATCATGTCTCCAATTGATGGAACAATCGTATCTGTTAATACAACTAAAGGAGCAACTGTAGAATCAGGCGCTATCCTTTGTGTGATTCAATAATTATCTTAGTATCGATCGGAGGAACATGTTAATATGGAAACTATTATGAATTTCATAAATCAAACAGGATTTTCACTTATTGCGAATGATCCTAAAGTATTAATCATGTTCGTTATAGCATTTATCTTACTATATTTAGCAATTGCTAAAGGTTTTGAACCTTTACTTTTACTTCCTATTGCATTTGGTATGCTTTTAACGAACCTTCCTGGTGCAGAAATCTACCACGAAGCATTATTTGCTGATGGTCATGTTCACTGGGATTTATTTGGTAGTGGTGAGATTACACCAGGTCTTATTGATTACTTATATTTAGGTGTTAAACTTGGTATTTATCCATGTTTAATCTTCCTTGGTGTAGGGGCTATGACAGACTTCGCTCCACTTATTGCCAATCCAAGAAGTTTATTATTAGGTGCTGCTGCACAACTTGGTATTTTCGTTACATATATTGCTGCTCGCTATATGGGCTTTTCTCCAGCAGAAGCTAGTTCAATCGGTATTATTGGTGGTGCTGATGGTCCAACAGCTATCTTCGTTACAAGTAAACTTGCACCACATCTTCTTGGACCTATTGCCGTAGCTGCTTATTCATATATGGCACTTGTTCCAGTTATTCAACCACCTATTATGAAAGCACTTACTACTCCAGAAGAACGTAAGATTAAGATGGTTGCACTTAGACCAGTATCTAAAGTTGAAAAAATCATCTTCCCAATCGTTATTACTGTATTCGTAGCACTTCTTGTACCATCTGCTGCACCACTTGTTGGTTGCTTAATGCTTGGTAACTTATTCAAAGAATCAGGCGTTGCAGAACGTTTAAGCAAAACAGTTCAAAACGAACTCATGAACATTGTTACAATCTTCCTTGGTATCTCTGTAGGGGCAACTGCTACAGCAAACACCTTCTTAAGATTAGAAACAATTAAAATCATTGCTATGGGTGTTATTGCCTTTGGTTTAGGTACTGCTGGTGGATTAATCCTTGCTAAAGTTATGAACCTATTCCTTAAAACAAAAATTAACCCACTCATTGGTTCTGCTGGTGTTTCTGCTGTTCCAATGGCTGCTCGTGTATCACAAATGGTTGGTCAAAAAGAAGAACCTTCAAACTTCTTATTAATGCATGCTATGGGACCTAACGTTGCTGGTGTAATCGGTTCAGCGATTGCTGCCGGTGTATTACTTGCACTATTCGGTTAAGGAGGAAACATAAATTATGGGTAAACAAGTTAGAATTACAGATACAATTTTAAGAGATGCGCATCAATCACAAGCTGCTACAAGAATGCGTATTGAAGATATGCTTCCTGCTTGTGAAATGCTTGATAAAATGGGATATTGGTCACTTGAATGTTGGGGTGGCGCAACATTTGACTCATGTATGCGTTTTTTAAACGAAGATCCATGGGAAAGACTTCGTACATTAAAGAAAGCAATGCCAAACACACCACTTCAAATGCTTCTTCGTGGACAAAACCTTTTAGGCTATAAACACTATGCAGATGATGTGGTAGAAGCTTTCTGTAAAAAATCAATTGAAAATGGTATTGATGTTGTACGTATCTTCGATGCACTCAACGACCCAAGAAACGTTGCTGCTGCTGCAAAATACGTAAAAGAATATGGTGGTACTTGTGAACTTGCTTTCAGCTACACAACAAGCCCTGTTCATAGCATTGATTACTTCGTAAAACTCGCTGAAGATATGGTTAAAATCGGTGCAGATGTTATCTGTATCAAAGATATGGCTAACCTTCTTCTTCCATTTGATGCATATCAATTAGTGAAAAAATTAAAAGAAAACTTAGATGTACCAATTCACCTTCATACACACAATACTTCAGGTACTGGTGATATGACATATCTTATGGCAATCCAAGCTGGTGTAGATATTGTAGACTGTGCACTTTCTCCACTTGCTAATGGTACATCAAACCCAACAACAGAAGCCCTTGTTGCAACACTTCAAGGTACAGAATATGATACAGGTTTAGACCTTACAAAATTAAGTGAAGCTGCTGCTCACTTCAGAAAAGTAGCTGATAAACTTAAAGCTGAAGGTAGCCTTGATCCTAAAGTACTTAATGTTGATGGTAATGCATTACTTTACCAAGTACCAGGTGGTATGCTTTCTAACCTTATTTCTCAACTCAAACAAGCTAATGCAGAAGACAAATACTATGATGTATTAGCAGAAGTTCCAAGAGTTAGAAAAGACTTTGGTTATCCACCACTTGTTACACCATCAAGCCAAATTGTTGGTACTCAAGCAGTATTCAATGTCCTTTCTGGCGAAAGATACAAAGTATTCCCTAAAGAATCTAAAGCAGTTCTTAGAGGTGAGTATGGTCAACTTCCTGGCGAAGTAAACGAAGAAGTAAGAAAGAAAGCTATTGGTGATGATGAAGTCATCACATGTAGACCAGCTGACCTTCTTGCTCCTGAACTTGATAAAATCAAAGAAGAATGTAAAGATGTGGCTAAATCAGAAGAAGATGTACTTAGCTACGCTTTATTCCCACAAGTGGCTAGAAAATTCTTTGATGTAAGAGATGGACGCGTGGCAGCACCAACACCTACTGCTCCAGCTGCAAAAAAAGAAACAGCTGCTCAAACAAGCGTAACATCTGATGGCGTTCGTGTACTCTATGTACAAGACGTATCTCAATAAAATAAATCAATAAAAAATACGGGATAGACATTTAGCTATCCCGTATTTTTTATCTTGTAACTTATTATCTAATGTAGAATAGATTTTAATATGCCTTTCAAAATGCTCCCCCCTTATCCGCTACATAGCTATTCTTTTATCTCTCAATATCCATTAGAAAATTTACTCGACCAATTTTATGTACATATCTCAGACTTCTATGAAGAACTAAATAGCAAAAGCAATATAACTTGTTACTATGAATTTGCTTCACCAGATTTAGAAGATATCCAAAAACTACGTAGCATCATTGGTAAACATGTCTACAATCGAACAACTACACAAGATGGTGAAAACTACGTATCATTAGTCATTAAATAATACAACTCTTTAAACACATTAATCACCATAATTTATACTAGTCCCTTAATATTTACTTTGTTATATGAGATATCTTTCAAACCATTCTATTAAAACACTAGCTGCAGCTTGATGTGCGCGCACGCCAGGATGTTGTCTAGCGCCTACCGTTTCACTATTGGTATCTGGTAATAGTAAAAATGCTACTTTTTCATCTTCTTCTTGTATTTTATACTGGTCAATGCTTTCTTGAATTGCATCAAGCATCGGCCTTCCCAGCATACCATAAATCCATAACAGCTGTGCCTTAGGATTGTATTTCCTAAGCTGAGTTAAAAACTCTATCACAGCTTCTTTAAAATGAGTAAGGTCCTCTTCATTAAAGATGCCGTCTTCATTTAAACGTTGCTTGTAAAGTTTTCCTGTACTTGGGTCTTTCCATTCTGGTGAATGAAACGCTCCACCATCATTTGTTCCCAAATTAATAATCACTACATCTGGCTGCCAAGCATTGAAATCATTTGGCTCATTGGCACCTAATGCCTTATTTTTTTCTCCTTTAATCACACCACATATCTTCTCATAGTATAATGGCAGTGCCGCTTTAGGGTTATTATCCCATGATGTATAAACGCCCCATCCACTTTGCGAAAGAATACGATATTCCGCCCCAAGGCTATCTGCTGTCATTCTTGCATAATTGTTTTGTGTACTAAACCACATGGAAATCCAATCTTCTTCTAAAATTACCCCCATACTTCCTTCTCCTGAAGTAATACTATCTCCTATAAATTCTAGCTTGTATGCCTTTTCCTCCACAGGTAAGAAAGTCCCATCTGTACGCACGGCATGAATCTGTAAGCAATGCTTGTCATCTGCTGACATCGCCTGCACTTCTTTTAAAAACTTAATATTTTTTACCTTATCTTGTGTCATGCCTCTAAATAAACAAATCCATTTTCTTCCTTTATCTAACATTTGTCTACTGATATAAGCACCATTTACAACTACACTTACCCAAGGCTCATATTCTTCATAATCTACTTCAACTTCTACCCATAATTCACTGGCCTTAATATTACATTCTATCCCACTTCCTGTCCAAAATAGTGTGAGTGGCTCTCTGTTTTTGGTTGTTCTCCCTAGTACCTTTATTTCTTGAATTTCCTCTAAAGTATAGTCTTTAAGCTCCATTTTATCCCCTCCATAAACATTCTATTTATGCTCAATTATCGTTTAAACTTATTATGCTATGGAGATTTTTTAAGTTCAATGTGATTTCCTATACTTTCATCAATCGTCAAATTTACAATCCGGATTAACTACTCGTCTTCTACCTTCTGTGTTTTTGCCATACTGAATCGCATTTTGAGGACATCTATTGATACAGCCTAAGCATTGCTGACAACCTGGATTCCAATAGGGTTTCCCATCTTTTAATTCGATTAAATTCATAGGGCACGCTTTCACACATAATCCACATCCTTTGCAACCATCCATCACATAAAATGGCTTTTCTGATTTTCCCAAAGATAGTAATAGTCCACCCAAAATATAGGATTTAAATACTGAATGTCTTTGCTTTTTATAATTCACTTCATGTCTTTTAATTTGTTCATTATAGAGGATTAATTGTTTTTTAGCAGTTGCTAATTTTTCTGCTGTATACTCCAGTGAATTAGGCTCACTCATTGTAATAAAGTTATGTGGCATTTTTAATTTATAATCTCCACTTAATTGCCATCCTTTAGCTTTTAAAGCTTTATTTAAAAACTCACAAGTATACTCCCATGTGCCTCCACAAGTTAAAACAGAATAAATATACTGCCCCTTATAACCTTTTAATTCTAGCTTTTGGATAAACTCAAGTACGATGCTTGGTGGTCTCCATCCATGAACAGGATAACAAAATCCTATCGCTTCACTTTCTTTTACTTCATAACAATATTCTTGATTTTGGATTGCCTTCGCAATCGAAATTACTTGTTCTTGTTGCTCTTTTGCAATTGTCTGTGCTGCATACAAAGAATTTCCTGTCCCACTAAAATAAAAAATCATAATCTCCTACTCCCCTTCTATCATCAAACTTAATTCCCTCTGTTCTTTAATAGATTGACACCATCTTAATGTTCCCTCACCAATACCTATGCCATAATATAAAGTACTCATTCTGTAATAACGCTTTTCCTCATAACCTGCTGCCTTGCATTGCTCCCTAAATCCATAAAGTTCTTTTAATGACTCCTTAATACTTTCTTCTAATGCTGTCAAAAGCTCTAGTCTTTTTGTTTCTTCTAACAAATCATAGAAAAACACCTTTACACATTCTTGCCCATTACTCGCTGTATATTGAATTGGTTGTTCTAGCCATTGTTTAAAAATCTCTTGTCCCTCTTCGGTCACCTTATAAATCTTTTTTTCCCTAGAACTTGCCGTATCTATGTTCATATTAATCCATCTCTTCTGCTCAAGCTTTCTAAGAGCTGGATAAATACTGCCATTACTCGCTCTATAAAACATAGAGATATTTTCTTCAATAGTCTTTTTGATTTCATAGCCACTTCTTGCCTTTACATACAACAAGCCTAAAATAATGTACTCAATCATATTGCCCCTCCTATAGGTCGACTCGACTTATTATTGATATAAATATAGGTCGTTACGACTTTTTTGTCAATACTATTTTGATTATTTATTTTCTTTCCGAATTCGCTTATATTTATAGATAAACAAATTAAGAAATTTACTTATTCATAGTCCATAATCTCTTACTTAGAAATGAATAGTGGTGCATAAGTTTGAGATTAAAATGTTTCATCTATACCCTAACGCTAGAACTATTATAAGCTTGATATATAATTCTTAAAGTAGCTTATTCTACCATCTTTAAATGCAAAAAGAGGAAAGCTTTTAGGTTATCTGCTTTCCTCTTAAAAATCATTCTATTCCACTTTATTTTTGAAGGTTATCCAGCTTTTCACAAACTTTGTGGATTTCTTGATAGGAAGTAACAATACTTTCAATACTGCTACCTAATTCACTACTACTTACTGAAATCTTCTCCATAGCTGATGTAGTTGTTTCTACACTTTCACTCATTTGTTTTATGCTATTTATTTCCTAATATACTTTCTATCATTGCAATCTCTTCCTGAGTTAATCTTTCCTGTTCTACAATTTTTACATTTTCTAAGATTTGTTGTGATCTAGATGCACCAATAAGTACACTTGTTACCTGATCATCACGTAAAATCCAGCTAAGTGCCATTTGTGCTAAGGTTTGCCCTCTACCTACTGCAATTTGATTTAAGGCATGAATTTGCTTCATACGTGCTTCATTGACATCACCTTCTTTTAAGAAACGTCCATCTTTCTTGATACGGCTATCTTCTGGAATCCCATTTAAGTATTTATTGGTTAACAAGCCTTGTGCCAATGGACAAAAAGCAATAATGCCACATCCATTTTCTGCTGCAAAGTGTTTTAAACCATCTTCTTCAATATTACGTTCAAACATAGAATACTTACGTTGATTGATAATGAATGGTGTTTTGAGTTCTTTTAAAATCTCCATAGCTGCTTGTGTTTGTACTTTGTTGTAATTTGAAATTCCTACATAAAGAGCTTTTCCACTTTTTACAATGGCATCTAATGCAAGCATGGTTTCTTCTAATGGTGTTTCTGGATCTGGTCGATGGTGATAAAAGATATCAACATAATCTAGTCCCATTCTTTTTAAACTCTGGTCTAAGCTAGAGATTAAATACTTTCTTGAGCCCCAATCCCCATAAGGACCTGGCCACATATAATAGCCTGCTTTTGTAGAAATTACCATTTCATCTCGATAAGGCTTAAACTCTTTGGCCAACACTCTACCAAAGTTCTCTTCCGCACTCCCATCTACAGGGCCATAATTATTGGCTAAGTCAAAATGTGTAATCCCTGCGTCAAAGGCTGTGGTGCACATATCCACAATATTATCAAAGGAATCTTTACTCCCAAAATTGTGCCATAGCCCAAGTGAAACTGCTGGTAATTTTAATCCACTTTTTCCACAACGATTGTACTTCATTTTACTATATCTTTCATTATTTGCTATGTACATTATATCCTCCTATCACTTTGAACAAAAATTCTATTTATTTATTAAATTATACAACCTTTTCAATTATATAAAAACAACTATGTGTCTTAAAATGAAAAATTTTTATTGCCTTGTGATATAAGAAATCTAGTTTAGTGTATTATATTCTTTCTTTAGATTTGATTACATTAAAATAGCGTAACAGTCATCTCTGCTACGCTAAAAATTCTATCCTTTCAATATCGTACTATATTCCATCACTTATCTTACTGCTTTAAAAGCTTCTTCAAGGTCTTCTATAATATCCTCAATATGCTCTGTTCCTATAGATAAACGAATTGTATTTGGCTTAATACCTTGCTCTAATAATTCTGCCTCATTAAGTTGTGAATGCGTGGTAGAGGCTGGATGAATAACCAAGGATTTCACATCTGCTACATTGGCCAGTAGTGAAAAGAGTTCTAAATGGTCAATAAAGGCTTTTGCTTTATTGGCATCTCCTTTAATTTCAAAGGTAAAGATTGAACCACCACCATTTGGTAAATATTTTTTATAAAGTTCTTGCTGTAAACCATCCTTAGACACCGATGGATGATGTACAGCTTCTACTTGTGGATGCTGATTTAAATACTGAACAACCTTAAGGGCATTTTCTACATGGCGCTCTACTCTAAGTGAAAGAGTTTCTAATCCTTGTAAGAAGAAAAAGGCATGGAATGGTGATAAAGTTGCGCCTGTATCTCTTAATAAAATGGCTCTAATCTTGGTTACAAAAGCCGCTGCACCTACTGCTTTTGTAAAGCTAACTCCATGATAGCTTGGATTTGGCTCTGTTAATGAAGGGAATTTACCTGATGCCTCCCAATCAAACTTGCCACTATCAATAATGACACCACCGATAGTCGTTCCATGACCACCAATAAACTTAGTTGCAGAATGGATGACAATATCCGCACCATATTCTATTGGCCTTACAAGATATGGTGTTGCAAAAGTATTATCTATGACTATTGGAATGTTATGTTCGTGAGCAATCTTTGCTAAGCCTTCTATATCCACAACTTCTGAATGTGGATTGCCTAATGTTTCAATAAAGAGTCCTTTAGTATTTTCCTGAATGGCATTTCTTACTTCTTCTTCGTCAAATGGATTGACAAAGGTCGCTGTAATTCCATATTGAGGTAATGTATGCGCTAGTAAATTATAGGTCCCGCCATAAATATTTTTAGCTGCTACAATATGGTCTCCATTTTGTGCTAGGCTTTGGATTGTATATGAAATGGCTGCTGCACCAGATGCAACTGCTAATGCTGCCACACCTCCTTCAAGTGCTGCAATTCTTCTTTCAAAAATATCTTCTGTAGGATTGGTTAATCTACCATAGATATTGCCTGCATCTGATAGATTAAATCGTGCCTGTGCATGTTCACTATCTCTAAAGACATATGAAGAGGTTTGATAAATTGGTACCGCTCTTGCTCCTGTTACTGGATCTGCTTGTTCTTGCCCCACATGTAGTTGTAATGTCTCAAATTTTAAATTTCTTTGTGCATATGTTTTTTTACTCATACTCTCAATCTCCCATCTCTTTTTCTATTTTCCCATAATTTATTGCCTAGGAAATTAATGCCTTCAATCCCCATTTAGCATAAGCCATCAAATTCCTAGTAAATAGATTTGTTTTCTTACTTCAATTGATAAGTACAGTATATAGGCTCTTTGCTCTCCTGTATAATCTCAAAAAACCATGACACGTTATAATTTCAATCTATACCTAAATGTCTTGACACACAAATTATTGCCATTATCAATTAAATACTGTAAATTTATATTATCATTTACATATTTTAAGGAGCCATCTATGCAGACCATTATTCTTTTACTTAGCACCATATTGTGTTACTTTTTATCTGCTCTGGTTCATAAGCTTGGCCATATTATTTCGGGATAATTCATACTATATGTACCAACTTGCAAAAACAGAAAGTAATACTGAAGAAATGATGATTCACACATCTCATATGCAATCACTAAAAAATCATGTTTCTAAAGTTATACTAAATGATTGTAAACTTTAGTAAATCTATACATATATAATCTTTTATTATTTCGTTCTTTTATTATCGTCTACCTTATAACCTTTGTATCTTCTTTTTTACTTCATAATCTGTTCTAATAAATACACCCTATTAAATGGGATACTAAAATAATAGCCATCCACAAAATCCTTAGTTTCAGCTATCATTTGTCTTGCAATATTAACCCCTACTGCCTCTCCCTCCTCTCTACTCATTTCTGGCGAGAAGAGATTTACAATGTCTTCTGTTACATGAATATCGGACATTTCGTTTTTAATAAAGTTAGCATTGCGCTGGCTGACTAGCGGCATAATACCACATAAAATTTTAGTATCTACCTTGGATTTAATATAACGCAGTTTTTCCACATCCTCACTTGTGAAAAGTGGCTGAGATAAGAAGAACTGCGCGCCTGCTGCTATCTTTTTTTGGAGCCTATATACTTCTTTTTCAATATTACGACGGTTGTAATTGAGTGCCCCTCCATAAATCATCGGATCTTCCTTAAACTGTTCATAGTTCATTTCTTGTATTGTTTTCATAACGCCTACCGAATCAAAATTAAAAACACTTTTCACATTTTCCCTTACCATCACAGGTACAGGGTCTCCTGTAATAACCAAAACATTTTTGACCCCATTAATATGGGCCCCCAATAATTCTGAGCGAATAGCAATGGCATTTCGATCTCGACAACAGATATGTGGTAGCACATTAATTTTTACCTCATTTGCCACTTTTACACTCATTAAAATTGAATCCGCACGCATCCTCCCTGATGGTGAATCTGGAAAAGTAATAATGTCCACGCCATTTCTTTTTAATACATTGGCGGCATCCATGATTTTTTCATAATTGGCATCTGGTGGTGGTGAGAGCTCTACTGCTATCATTTTTTCACCAGGTTGTTTTCCTTCGAAGAAACTATTTTTATCCTTTGTTGAATTTTGTTCTTGTCTCTGTAAATCATGCCTTGCTCTATGTACAATAGCTTTTAAATCAATTGCTCCACTTAATGCTTCAATATACTTAGGTGTGGTACCACAGCATCCTCCAATAAGGTCAATCCCTAAGCTTGCAATCTCTTTCATTTGCTGTGCAAAATAATCAATATTCTCCATAAACACCATACGGTTTTGACGGAGCTTTGGATAACTTGCATTTGGAAGTGCGGTTAAATACTTACCTTGATTCAAGTCTAATTTTTTTAGAATTTGATAAAGATGACCTGGCCCTATCCCACAATTAAAACCTACTGCATCAATTTCTTCTATTTGACTTGCTTGTTCCAATAATCTTTTGGCACTAAGACCTGATGCACTATAACCATATTGATTGATACAAAATTGTACCATCATAAAAACATTACTTTTTTGTTTTACACGTTTAATAACTTCTTCTATCATTACCAAATCAGGAAAGGTTTCAAAAACTAAAACCTCTGCTCCCATCTCTATAAAGGCATCACAAATCATTTCATATTCAGCTTGAAGAGCCTTGATTGTCTGCCCGCCTCTAGAGATTGGCCCAACATCTCCTGCTATATAAATTTTTTCATCTTGTAAATGACTTTCTAACACAGCTTCCTTGGCTAATTGATACGCTATTTGAATCTCTTTTTTTACTTCTGCTTCTGTACAACCTCTTGCCTGTGTGTTCGTTGCAAAGGTATTGGTTCTAATTAATCTTGCACCTGATAAAATATAATCCTTATGAATACGTTTCACCAATTCTGGTTGCTCTAGATTTGCCTTTTCAGGCAGTTCATTGATCCCTGTTAATAGATTATAATATGTTCCAAATGCCCCATCACAGATTACCTTATGTAATTTTAAATCCTCTTGTATTGTCATGAAAAACCTCCCTATTTCTTTCTCATCTATCTACTTTCCATTAATGCCTCTTATTTATCTCATGAGGCTATAATTTGCCATTTTTACATAAAGTATATCTTATTTTAATGTCTTGGTATAATTCAAAAAAAATATGGCTTGTTATAGACTGAGACTATAACAAACCATCTCTTAACAAATTTCAATTTACTGACTACTCTATACACGCCGATACAATATTTCTCAGCTTACGTGTATACGATGTGGTTCCTGTATCTGTTTTTTGCTGCATCATAAGAAATGTGATTTCATGAACTGGGTCATTTGCCATATAAGGACCAAGCCAACCATCCCAGCCATATTCTCCTTTTGTTCCATTAAAGATTGCTTGTTTTGGATTAGTCATAATACGCATCAAATTCCCATAGCTATGTCCCCTTAAGCTATCCCATGTGGCTACATCATCATTGAGCTTTGCATGAAGTTCACAAGTCGTCATATATTGGACTGTCTTTGGTGCTAAAATCTGCTTTCCATTAAAGCTACCTTTATTCAGTAGCATCTTTGCAAAGCGACTATAATCATCAATAGTTGAAACTAAGCCCGCACCACCTGATTCAAATCGCGGTTTTTGATTCATACGAATTAAAATCCCTAGATTGTTACCATTATATTCTACAAGTTCTTCATTTTCTAAGGCATATACTTTAGCCAATCGGTCTTGCTTAAGCTCTGGTACCCAAAAACCTGTGTCCTCCATCTCTAATGGGCAAAAAAGACTTTCACTTAAAAACTCACTAAATGGCTTATCTGCTACCACTTCAATAATAGCGCCTAATACATCTGCACTGACTCCATATGCCCAATGACTTCCTGGCTGAAATGCCAATGGAATCTGTCCTATTCGCTCCGCAATCTCATATGTACTATATTCTTTAGATGTAGTTAAATGTGATTTCACTTCCTCAAATAATCCACTCATACCAATTCCTGCTGCATCTACATCATTTCCATACAAAAGGCCTGATGTCATGGAAAGCAAATCTTTAATTGTTACAGCTTTCTGACAAGGCTCTAACCCATTTTGGGATATCACCATCTGATTTTTAAAGCTTGGAATAAATTTCTCTACCGGGTCCAGTAAATCTATTTTTCCTTTCTCCATCAAAAGCATAGCCGCTGCTGCTGTAACTGGTTTACTCATGGAATATAATAAACAGATTGTGTCTCTTTTAAAAGGCTTTTGTGCTTTTAGGTCAGCATATCCTGCTTCAAAATACCCCATCTCTTTTCCCTTTTCTAAAACTAAACAATTGGCACCTGCTACATAAGATGTTTGTACCATTTCATTTAAAATTTCTTGTATCTGTGATAATTTCTTTTGGTTCATGTTTATCCTCCCCATTACATCTTGGTAATACGTATGTTATACATAGGCAATCCATTTATATTTTTAACTGTGCCCTTAGTTGTATCTATCATTATAAATAGTATAGCATTCATCTTATTTCGTTTAATTAAATTTATTAAATACTTATAAACTTACTATGACACACTATTGTTATATGTTTATTTTGTCATAAAAAATAAGAGAAATCACTTCAACTAAGTAATTCCTCTTATTTTTTAATTGTATAGCATCTATATCTATTCTAAATAGACTATGAATAATTGTTCTGAAATTATCCCCAAAATTTCCACACTAAAATGATATACTAGATTACTCTTATGCATTCATTTCTTCTAATACCCTTGACATTCCTAGTGCTTCAGCTTTTGCTTTATAATTTTCTAATGCTTCATCTATTGTCAATTTCCCAACCATTGCATCCGAAATGGTTTGTGTTTTTAATTCAATGAGTTCATCTTCAATAGTGATATAGGTTACTGAACTTGGAAGGTTGTACTGTTGCTCTCCATACTCTTTTAATAACTCTAGCGATGCCACTACTTCTGGTTTTTGTTTAAAAACATACTCCTCTAATCTCTCAAATGCCATTACTGGTGTAACCAATGCAGAGGAAATTTTATATTCCCCTTTTTGTTGTACAATTTCATTTCCCTCTATCTTATAATGAATATCTTCAACACCATATTGAAATAACTTTGAGCCTTCTGCATCATCATGCATATACTCTAATATATGTTCAAAAACAGCTTCTGGATTATTTGCATTTTTTGTAATAGATAATACTACTGAAGGTCGTATCTTATATGTTACTTCTTTAATCGGATTCATTCTTCCAACAAGAGCATGTTCCCCTAAACTTTTAGTCAGATTATTTTGCAATGTACTGTTCCAATTTCCTGCCCAATAGTTAAATACTGCTGCTTTTCCATCCATAAATTTTGTTCTTGCTTCTTTTGTTCCATTGGTTGTAATATTTGGATCAATTAACCCCTTTGAATATGCTAATCGTAAGCGTTCCAAAGCAGCTCTCATATTATCTTGTAACATACCATCTACCCATTTACCATCCACTTCTATAATTTCTGGTGAAGCATCATGGTAAAAATCTACCATATAGTAGTCATTATTTGAGCCAACTAACCCTGGTGCTGTAAATGGAATCATCTCTGGATATGCCTCTTTAATCTTTTCTAACATGGCTATAAATTCATCAAAATTCTTTGGTGCATTAATACCAAGTTCATCTAAAATATCTTGACGTACATATGTAATGGTTCCTCCACCAAACTCTACTGGCACACCATAGACTTTTCCATCTACTGTGGCTGCTTTCATATATTCTTCTGGTATCTTAGAAAGAATCTCTGAGGACTGGACCATCTCTGTAATATCCAACAACTGTCTATCTACTACATAAGATGGCAGCTTACCTTCTGCCATAGCAACTACATCATGAGCACGTCCCATAGCTAATGTATAATCTAATACCTGATAATATTCATCGCCACTTAAAGAATCTAATTGCATTGCATATCCAGTTTGTTTCTCAAACTCTTCCTCCCAAATAGGTATACTATTAGACCCTTGAGAAAGGCCAAAATTTGTAAGAAAAGTGATTTTTTTATCTTCCACTACATTTTCTTGTGTAACAATTGGTTCAACTTCTGTTGTCCCACAACTACATAATGAAAGTGTTAATATCAGTCCTGCACATAGTGCCGATATCTTTTTACTCATAAGTTGCTACTCCCTCTTCTAATATGAATTGATTTAAAGATGTTTTTAAAGAATCTCTAATCTGTTGTTGGTGTCCCAGTAAGTGAGTTGTGTCATCAATTTCTTGTGTCATAACTTTAATGTTTTCTTTAATTACTCTTGTATCTTCTGTTACTGTTTTGATTTTATGTTCTAATACCTCAAAAACGTCACCAATTTCTTTTGAAGCATTTGTAATGACTTTACTTTCACTTTGTACATTATTTGCTATGTCATAGATAAAATCTGCATCTTTACTATAAATATCTGCTACTTCAATTAAGAAATCACAATTTGGTTTAACTGTCTCATCATAAAATGATAATAACTCGTTAATATTATGCTCAATATTTCTAAATGTCCCATCCATTTGAGAGGTAACTTTTTGAATATTATCCGCAATTTCTTGTGAATTCGTTGCTAATTCTCTTACTTCATCTGCCACAACAGCAAATCCCTTACCTTGCTCACCTGCGCGTGCCGCTTCTATAGAAGCATTTAATGCCAATAATGTAGTTTGGTCAGATATGCCTTTAATCATATTCGCCATATTCGTAACTTCTTGAATGATGGTTAATTGTGCAATTGCTTCTTGAATAGACGCTTTTTTACTTGTATACATTTCTTCTGAACTCACTAAGGCACTTTCACCTTTTTCTTTAATCTTTAGGGCACGCTCTTTAATTTCTTCAGATGATACACTCACATTTTTGGCTACTTGATATAAGCTACCTGCTCTATCTGAGATATTTTCAATAGCATCTTCAGCCTGTACGACAGATTCATCTACACTTAAAGTAAATTCATGGATTTCTCCAATTCTTAAATCAATTTCACTTTCCATATTGGCTACACCTGAAATTTTGCTACTAATTTGATTACTCGAATCATCTAATTCTTTTGCCTCTGCTTTAACATGGAAAATCATATCTCTAATTGTATCTAGTGAATGACGAATATTATTAATCATTTGTCCCACTTCATCATTCTTATAATTTTCTTTATAATCTGATAGGTCTCCTTTTGACATCTTATCTGTTAAAGTAATACTTCTTTTTAATTGTTTACTAAAACGTTTCATTACCCACATACCAATTGCAATAATAACTGTTAATGCGACTAAGTTAATCAGTATAACAATTATTGGTAAACGGTTACTAATTAATACCCCTTCATGTGCTAATGCAGTTGTTTTATGTAGTTCCTTGATAATATATGCTTCGAAGTCTGTTCTAAATTTTTGGTTTTCTAATAACAATCTACTCCCAATTGACTCCACTCTACTCTGGATTGCATTCAGTTGCCCTTCTATTTGACTCTTATCTTGGTCTTTAGGAACTTCAACTAGATTTTCCTTTAGGTACTCATAAGTTGATTTCATCTTTTCAAATCTTTTACAAATATTCGAAAACTCTTCTTTTTTAATTTCATCTGTAAGCTTATTATGGTATTGATATAATAATTCTTCTGCATTTGCAACTAACTCATCACTGATATTTAAAACTGTTTCACTTGGCTTATAGCCATATGATGTTTGACTACTTGAAATTAATAAACTTGATAACATTCCACTTGAATTAACATCCGTTTGAATTGGAACAAAGATATCTGTATATTCTCTTTGTAGACTATAACTAGCATTTAGTTGATCCCTAAGTGTTGTTACATTAATCGCAATAATTCCTGTTACCACTAAGATACTTACCATTATTCCCAATAGCATGAAATAAATAAGTGTCTTCAATTTTAGATTATGTTGAATATTGACTTTACTGTACTGCTTCATAATGTCCTCCCTTGATTACTTTATTTTGTCATCTTTTACTTTCTTTACATTTTATTGAATCTTTCGCACGAATTAACATTATACAGGATTACTTATCCTATGTAATGAAAAAATTTACAACACTTAAAAGATATCAGAAGAAAATAGTTAACTCACCCAAATAAAAAATTGCCTTTTGAACGATTATCTACTTCAAATACAGCATATTCCAATCTTTTACAATCCCATCTTAATCATTTTGCATCACAGTTTAAGCCAAAACAATCTTATATTCATCTTAAATAATCACTTTTAATCACCTCTTGATGACACCCTATTTTTCTTTTATATCGCTCTCTTTTATCTCCCAAAACTTAGAAATAAAACATCTTAAAATAAAAGCTCCTTATATCACTTTAAGGAACCTTTCTCTTGATCTATATTTTTCACTAACTGTATAACTTGATTGACTCCACCTAACTTAGCAATTTCCATTCACAAAATTTCACTTTGCTTTGTATAATTTGAATCACTTATTAATCTTATAACACGCTCTCCTTTAATTGGTTCTAAGTGGTAAGAACTTGGTACAATCTTATAATCTTTTTTCTACACCCCTCACCAATTTGTTATAATAATTTGTCATAATAATTTGTTTTCATAGATATTTTTGTATTGCCTATTTTTAATCCATGATATATTTAGGATCATATATATTGTATAGGAAAGTTGAACTTTCCTATACAATAAAAAAGATGATACTACACAATTGTGTAATATCATCTTTTTCCTATGGCTAACTCAGCATATATCTGAGCAAACCTATTTCCTATACTTTTCATAATGTTTATGCTTCCTCAATACCAATCTCACCAAGTACACGTTCTTTAATATCTATTGGTTCTAAATTAAGACTTATTGCAAGTTCATGATAAAGGTAGTCTTCTGCTTTTTTGAGGTATTTTGAATCTGTTGTAGTAATCTTCTTACCTTGACTTGCCTTTTCCTTTTTTCTACAATAAATGGTCTTAATAAGTTGTGCCCAACCGATACATTCACATTTATGCAATGTTTCTTTGTAGATTTCTTCTCTTCTTTTCTCATTATCTACAGATAAAATCTCTATCTCTTTCATTTCATCTAATAGATTTTCTACTTCCTCATTAGAAATCACTCTTCTCATTGCCATTTTTTCGTTATCTACCGCAGAATAAATCCTACTATCGACCGAATCTAATGGTTGTAAGATATAATACAGTTTTTCTTGCATGACCCCATCCATGTCTTTAGGTGTTACATCCTCTACAAGGCATATCCCTACATTATTGCATACAATATACTCGCCTTTTTCAAAAATCATCTTTTCCACCGTCCTTATCTGTGAAGTGTCACAATCAAACTACAAACTGCTTCTAATAATGAATCTAAAAAATAACTTTCTTCATGATGCCCAAAAAGCTACCAGTTTATAATCTAGTAGCCCCCTATTTACCATCATACACTAA
Source organism: Cellulosilyticum sp. (assembly GCA_017941635.1). Lineage (GTDB taxonomy): Bacteria > Bacillota > Clostridia > Lachnospirales > Cellulosilyticaceae > Cellulosilyticum. The sequence continues at coordinate 30,117 of JAGAVZ010000263.1, read as the reverse complement.
AATCTTTTTCTTACCAAGGTACCCTCCCTTAACGCAACAATTCATTATATGATTTATTTTTCTCTCTTATTTCTCCTATGCTTATTTTATCAACTTAAATTTTTTCTTGTAACTTATTTTTATTTCTATTTAACTTTTTTGTAAGTTTTTATATATACCACCCCCTTTATTTCTTGTGCACTTTGCCTATATGTGTTTTTATGTTTCTCACGCATATGGCAAATAAGAAGCTACTAGAATGACTGTATATTTTAGTTTTTCCATCAAATAAAATAAGCCCATATTCTGCATCCAACATAGAGAATCGATTCGTTCCATATTCTTCATAACTATTCCCTTTTCTTATAAACAAAGACAAAGGCGTCTTTTATGTACAAGAACATAAAAGACACCTTTGTCTTTGTTTTTATATCATTTTAATTTTAAACAATACCTTGTGCTGTCATTGCTTCTACTACTTTTTCAAAACCTGCAATATTGGCACCTACAACATAATTGTCTTCTACTCCATAACGCTCTGCTGCATCTACCATGTTGTGACAAATATTAACCATAATTCCTTTTAATCTCTTATCCACTTCTTCAAAGGACCAACTTAATCGTTCACTATTCTGAGACATTTCTAATGCTGATGTTGCTACCCCTCCTGCATTGGCAGCTTTACCTGGAGCAAAAATAACGCCATTTTCTTGTAAATATTGAGTAGCTTCTAATGTTGTTGGCATATTAGCGCCTTCACATACAGCGATACAACCATTAGCCACCAAAGCTTTTGCATCTTCTAGATGTAGTTCATTTTGAGTTGCACATGGCAGTGCAATATCCACTTTAACAGACCATACACCACGACCTTCATGATACTCAGCATTTGGACGATAATTCTTATATTCGGTCAGTCTCGCTCTCTTGACTTCTTTGATTTCTTTTAAGGCAGCTACATCAATACCTTCAGCATCATAAACCCAGCCTGTTGAATCACTAACTGTGAGAACTTTTGCACCGAGCTCTTGTGCTTTTTGTGCTGCATAAATGGCTACGTTACCAGAACCTGAAATAGCTACTGTTTTTCCAGCAAGCTCTATACCATTTAGTTTTAATAATTCTTCTGTAAGATAAAGAAGACCATATCCCGTTGCTTCTGTTCTTGCAAGAGAACCACCATAACTTAATCCCTTTCCAGTAAGTACCCCTTCGTATACCCCACGAATTCTCTTATACTGACCAAATAGATAGCCGATTTCTCTTGCTCCTGTTCCAATATCCCCTGCTGGAACATCTGTATCTGCTCCAATATATTTACAAAGCTCTGTCATAAAGCTTTGACAAAATGCCATTACTTCCCTATCTGATTTGCCTTTTGGATCAAAATCTGACCCCCCTTTACCTCCGCCAATAGGAAGACCTGTTAGCGAGTTTTTAAAGATTTGTTCAAAACCTAAAAACTTGATAATCCCAAGATTAACAGATGGATGTAATCTTAAACCACCTTTATATGGACCAATGGCACTATTAAATTGTACGCGATATCCTGTATTTACTTGCACCTGTCCCTTATCGTCTACCCATGGTACTCTAAATTTAATTTGTCTTTCTGGATTAACCAATCTTTCAAGTAAAGCATCTTTTCTAAATTTCTCTTCATGAGCTTCTACAACAATTCTTAAAGATTCTAATACTTCATTTACTGCTTGGTGAAAATCTGGTTCTGCTTGATTTTGTTTTACTACTTGTGCAATGACTTCATCAACATATGACATTTTTTATCCTCCCAACTAAAAAACAATATAGCTTACTACTAAACTATTATTTTTTCTTTTTGATCTATTTCTCAAATACCTTCTCTACCTTCCAATTGATACAAAAGGCAACAAAAAAAGGCAAAAGAATCTTCAAGGTATTATCCTTAAAGACGCCTTTGCCTTTATATAAGTTATGATATATCGTACCTCATAAATTGTCAATATATTTTAATTATTTTTTATATTTAAATTTAAACTAGTCATGTTATTATTTTACCTTATACTTATCACCAAATATATAGCTCTAAAAAGCATGTCATCTCTACGTTACTTTTTTCTTGTACATAATGAGGAGGTTTCCTGTACTTGTTAGCCTTAATTTCATAGAAAATGTGTAAGCAGTATTATATAATAAGAAAAACTCTATATGATACATAAAGAAAGTAGGTACACTATGAATTACACAAAACAAGAAGTTATGCAGTTTGTAGAAGAAGAAGATGTCAAATTTATTCGCTTAGCATTTTGTGATGTTTTTGGAAAACAAAAAAATATTTCCATTATGCCTACGGAATTAAACCGTGCCTTTGAACATGGTATTTCTATTGATGCCTGGTCTATTTCGGGATTCGATATTCATTTACACTCTGATTTATTCTTACACCCAGATCCTTCTACTTTAGTGATTCTCCCATGGCGTCCTGAACATGGTCGTGTGGTAAGAATGTTCTGTGATATCACTTGGCCAAATGGTACGATTTTTGAATGTGATACCAGACAAATTCTCAAAAAAGCCATTGCTACTGCCGAAAATAAAGGCTATCACTTCTATTTTGGATCAGAAATGGAATTCTATCTTTTTAATCGCGACGAACTCGGTAATCCTACCAAAATCCCATATGATCAAGCAACCTATATGGATATTGCTCCAGATGACAGAGGCGAAAATATTCGTCGTGAAATCTGTCTGACTTTAGAACAAATGGGTATCTATCCAGAAAGCTCACATCACGAAGAAGGTCCTGGACAAAATGAAATAGATTTTCGCTATTCTGATCCCCTTAAAGCTGCTGATCATGCTATTACCTTTACCGCAGTAGTCAGAACTATCGCTAATCGTAATGGCATCCATGCTGACTTTGGGCCTAAACCTCTAGAACATGCACCAGGAAATGGTATGCATATTAACTTTTCAGTCAAAGGAAATACAGATGACGATTTACTTTCATCAGCCATTGCTGGCGTCTTAAAACATATTAACGATATGACCTTATTTCTAAACCCACTAGAAGAATCCTATAAACGCCTTGGTAATAATAAAGCACCTCGATATATCTCATGGTCTACAAAAAATCGTTCGCAACTCATTCGTATTCCTGCTGCTACTGACCCCTATAAACGTGCCGAACTACGTTCACCAGACCCTACAGCTAACCCCTATTTAGCCTACACACTAATCATTTGGGCCGCTTTAGATGGAATCGAAAATCATTTAGAGCTTCCTCCATCAGCTGACATTAATCTGTATATCACACCACCTGAAATTACTCAAAAATTTAAACCGCTTCCAGAATCACTAACGGCTGCAAAAAATATGGCCCTAGCTAGTCCATTCATTCAATCCATTTTGCCTGATCCCCTTATTAAAGCATATTGTACATGCTAAAAAGCTGAATGGAGGGAAGCATACCTATGACTCTAAAAGAACATATTTATAGCGTATTATTAGTATCAGCATCGGAGAATTTCAATCACTCTTTTATGTCCCTATTACCCCAAAAGGACTATTCACCCATACATATTGCATCTAGTATTAGTCTTGCCAGACAAAAGATGGCTGAGCGCCCCTATGATTTAGTCATTATCAATACCCCTCTTCCTGATGATTTTGGAAGAAAATTTGCCATTGATTTATGTCATGATAAAAATACAGTGGTTCTCTTATTCGTTAAAAATGATATTTATGATGAAACTTATGAAAAAGTACTGACACATGGCGTTCTTACTTTACGAAAACCCACTTCATCCACACTGATTATTCAATCCCTTGATTGGATGCGGTCTATCAAAGAACGTCTACGTAATCTCGAAAAAAAGTCTTTATCCCTTGAGGATAAAATGGCAGAAATTCGAATTGTTAATCGTGCCAAATGGGTGCTCATTGAATCCTGTAAAATGACAGAATCCGATGCCCATCGTTATATTGAAAAACAGGCAATGGATCGATGTACTACTCGGCGTGAAATCGCAGAGGGTATCTTGCAAACCTACAACTAAAAACTCCTCTTGGCAAACTCTATAGGATGCCAAAAGGAGTTTTTTATTTGGCTATGTTAGACATGTGTGTTGTTTTTGACAGAGGACATAAATAAGAGGGACATACACTAAAAACGAGACAGTTATATCTATACTCTGTAAGAGGTGATAGATATGGATATGGCTGTAATGCAAAAAATTGTAGATAGTCTGTCAGTTAAAGAACTGCTGGCAGTCAAAGAGAAAATAGAGGAAAGACTGGTTAGGAACATAGACTTCAAAGAGTTTATGGAACAAATCATTGAGCAGAGATTTGCTGAAGGATTAGTCTGCCCTCGTTGTGGTGGTAAGCATATAAAGAAGTTTGGATTTGACGGCAGAGGAAATCAAAGATATTCCTGCAAGAACTGCGGAACCTTCATCCCCACTACTAAAACGGTCTTTGCCAACAGCAAAATCCCCGCAGGCAAATGGCTGAAATATGCCGAATGTATGAATAGGAAATACTCATTGAGAAAGTCAGCGGAAATCGCAGAAGTAAGTTTGAAGACCGCTTTCAATATGAGACACAAGATATTAGAGGCAATCCAACAGAGTATGGGAATTGACGAATTAAGCGGTGTTGTCGAAATGGATGAGACTTTCTTTGCAGAGAGTTTCAAGGGCAACCACAAGAAAGGCAATCCTAATTGGAAGGCTCCTCGTAGAAGTGGCAAGTCCAGAAAGAGGGGTAAGCAGGTGGAATACAGAGGTATCAGCCACGAGCAAGTCTGTGTATCTGTTGCTATGGATAGAAATGGTGCCCTTGTAACTGCTCCCGCTTGTAATGGCAGATTGACCATTAAGGTGTTGGACAAACTGTATGAGGGTAAAATTGAGCCGAATTCGACAATCTGTGCCGATAGCCATAATGCCTATAAGAAGTTTGCTGACGGTGTTCCCGCTGAACTGATACAGATTGAAAGAGGTCAGCACAAGAAAGGGATTTATCATATCAACAATATCAATTCAATGCACAGCAAGATAAAGACTTGGATTAGACCATTCAACGGTGTTGCCACCAAATATTTGGGTCACTATATGTATTGGTTTAATTGGTGTGAGAAAAACCGTAAGGTTGACCGCACCGAAAAAGGCAGACGATTGATTTTAGACAGTTTTTCAAGTACAATTATATATACACAAGCAGATGTCCGTGCTACAAAGGCATTTTAGGCTGGAATCAGGAACTTTTTACTGATTTTTCCGTCTATATAGATAATGAAACAGTTAGACAAACTTGAATTTGATGAGGAGGAACAGATATTGATAAAAAACAGAATAAAAATGGAAACAACATCGTTTTCGTTACATATCATGGCTATGATATTTATGTTGTGCGACCATTTGTGGGGAACAATTATCAATGGAAATGACTGGCTAACTTGCATTGGCAGATTAACCTTCCCAATCTATGCATTCATGATTGTTGAAGGGTATTTTCATACAAAAGATTTGAAAAAATATGTGAAGCGATTATTGCTGTTTGCTGTTATTTCTGAAATTCCTTTTAATATCGCAATGGGCAGTAGTGTATTCTACCCAATCCATCAAAATGTTCTATGGACATTTTTAATTGCAATCGGTCTAATTCATTGGAATGAAAAAGTAAAAGAAAAGAAACTTTGGAAGCGAATTTTAGTTGGTATAACAACATTTGGTATTGCCTACATTGGCGGCATCATTACCTTTGTAGATTATTATAACGCTGGTATTCTCATGGTGCTTACATTCTATTTCTTCAGAGGGAAAAAGTGGTGGCATTATCTTGGGCAGGTGTTGTGTATGTGGTATATCAACATTGAATTGCTTGGCGGATTCGGTTACGAGGTAGACCTATTCGGTACAACACAATTCATTACAAGGCAAGGATTTGCCCTTTTTGCATTAGTACCTATATGGTTGTATAGAGGGAAGCAAGGTTATCATAATACGGCACTGCAATATGGTTACTATGTGTTTTATCCGTTGCATTTATTGGTATTAAGTGTCCTTAAATTCCTGTGAATTCCAATTTGGTAAACTAAATACTTATATGAGAGGGTGCATATAGCAGAAAATTATATGCCCCTTTTCATTAGCAACACACATGTCTAACATAGCCTTTTATTTTGCTTATTTTCTTTGATTTAGCTCTAGACAAATCCATTCTTCATCAAATATTTTATAGATTGCTCTTTCACCCTTTTCTTTAAAACCTACTGATTGATAACATCTGTAGGCTGCTTCATTATTTTCAAATACACCTAATTCAATTTCTTCTACTTTTAAAATCTCATAAGCATATTTCTTAGCAAGCTCTAGCATCTCCTTGCCATAACCTTTACCTCTTTTATGACCATCTACAATAATAAAACCTAGTCGAATACGCTTTTTATTCTCATCGGGAAATTTCATAATAAACTGGCCTACCACACCCGACTCATCAAAAGCTACCATGGTCCAGTAATCTTCATTGTTTTCTTCTTTTTGGTAATAAGCATTTAATCCTTCTGCTGTTAATGGATACGTCATACAATCTGCACACCATTTTCTAAAGCTTCTCTCATCCTTAAGCCAAGTAACAATTTTCTCAGCATCACATGATTTATATGGTCTTAATCTTAGCATCTAAATTCTCCTTTTTATTCCAAATAAATATATCTTATTTTTCCATAAATCCAACTATTTATGAACCTTACTCTCTTAAACAACTCTTTATTTAACACATTTAATACTGCGCCCCTCTATGTATCCCCGCTCACCTTGTGGTTCAAGTTGAAAACAGTAGCCTTCTTCATCCCACTCATATCCCAATTCATTTGGATTAAATGCTCGAATATAATTTTGCAAATCCAAAATTTCTTCCATAAAATCCTCCTCTTCATACGGTTTGGATTGAAAGATAAGTACAAGCTGTTCTGGTAACTCAATACATTCAAAGCCTTCTGGAAGCTTTCCCTGATAGTCTAAAGGTACTTCTACCCCTTGTACATAAATAGAAGTTCCTTCTTTTCTATAATTTGAATTAAACCATATGCCCATCGGCTCGTTTAGTGCTTCTTTGATACTACACAAAGTTCCCCATACATTTTGACAAAGACCTTCATTTTCTAATTCATATTCAAAATAATTCGTTGCCGCTTTTCCTCTCTTGAAAATTAATTTACGCTTAGGAAATTGCATAATTTGAGTTGTATAGTTGTACTTTAATATTCTTGGTCTAGCTAATATACCCTCATCAATTTTCTTCATGGTTATATACTCTTCTTTAACAGGAGATGGCTTATATAAAGGAATAGGCATTGAGTCTTTTTGATACTTCTTAGGTGAAACACCAAAACTTTTCTTAAAAGCTCTACTGAATCCTTCGTGGAAATCAAATTGAAAATCCAAGGCAATGTCTAAAATTTTTACTTCTTCATCACGGATCTTTAAAGCAGCTTCTGATAATTTTAAAGCTCTTATATAGGCAAAAGGTGATTTTCCCAGATACTGCTTAAATATTTTTGTAGCATACCAAGGCGAGTAGCCACTTTCCCTAGCGAGCTGATATAAAGTAATCTCCTCTTGTTTATGATTTACTATATAATCTTGCATTCTTTGAACTGCCAATATATTTTCCCAGTCTTTGTCCATTATATTTGCCTCCTGAGTTTTCTTACTTATATTTACTTAAAATCATTCATAGATTATCTCGCTTATTCCCCAACCTATTCTTCCATTATTTATTTTCTTCTTTATGAAAATAAATAATATATAAGTCGCATTTAAATCTTTGATATTAATAAAACAACAATTTCGGTCAAGAAATAGAACCTCTACTTTCAGTATACTCTTATTACAAGGATTTACTAGATATTCTTACTTCCTACTATATCATAAACACGTATACTCCATGCATCTACATTATCAAAATTACTCTAATCCCTAAATTTATTTTTATATTCACCAGAATGCTTTATTCTCAAATTCTAATAAAAGGAGATTACAAAATGAAACAACAACTACAAACTCATCTTCACCAAATTGCAAATATTATAGGTGCACGTCCTACCGGTTCTACTGCTAATAAAGAAATGGTACGTTACATCGAAAAACATCTTCTTGACTGTGGACTTACTGTTACCAAACAAGACCTTCCTTGTGTTGATTGGCATAACACAGGAACCACTCTTTCTATTGATGGACAAAGCTGTCCTATTTATACTTCAGATTATTCCTTACCTTGCGATGTCAAGGCACCTTATATCTGTATTGATACACTTGAAAAATTACAAGCTGCTTCTCTTACCAATCAAGTTCTGGTAATGTATGGTGACTTATGCCAAGAGGCACTTATGCCAAAGAACTTCCCATGGTATAATCCAGAGGAACATCAAGTGATTATCAAAACATTAGAAGAGAAAAATCCACTTGCATTAATTACAGTAAGCTTCCACGATTCACTGCCTATTCCAATTATAGAGGATGGAGATTTTAGTATTCCATGTGCTGTTACTTCTAGGGCAGAATTGCCATTCCTACTAGCACATCAAGATAAAGAGTTAGCCCTTACAATAGATTGTAATCGTACATCTACTACTGCTCATAATATCATTGCCCATTATGGTGAAGGCTCTAAAAAAGTGGCTTTATCTGTTCATTTAGATACTAAACACAATACACCAGGTGCCTTAGATGATGGTACTGGAATTGCAACCTTATTAACTCTTGCTTCTACTTTAAAAGCATTTTCTACGCCTTATCAAATTGAACTTGTTTTCTTTAATGGTGAAGATTGCTATAACTGCATTGGAGAATCTACCTATGTAGCTACTTTTCTTTCAACGCCAGAGGACTACGCCTTTGCACTTAATATTGATGGGATTGGCATGAAGGATAGTAAAAATTCTTATTCTTTCTATGAGTGTACACCTGCATTTACACAAATAGTTCACTCTACCAATACTTTTGATTCTATTGAAGAAATTGAACCTTGGCCACAGGGCGACCATATGCTCTTTGCTTTTGGTGGTATCCCTACTATTGCAATGACCTCTTCTCAAATCTTTAATATTTTAGAAAATGTGATTCATACGGAGCATGATACCCTTGCGCAGGTAGATATAATAGCTCTAGAAGATATGCTTTATTTTTGTCAAAAATTATTACAAATGGAGTTTGTATTATGGTAGATTAACCATAAGATACAAAACAAATCAAAGAGGACGTATCACAAAATATAATACCTCCTCTTTGATTTAAATAACTTGTTTCTTACGATTTTTTGCAATTAATGTCATCATCCAATAACCAATTATCACAATCAAGCAACACTCAATTCTATAATCGCCTCCAGCAATAAGTCTTGAAGGTGTATCAAAAATATAAGAATAAACAGCCTCTCCGATTTATACTTAGCCTAAGCTTAGGAGTTCTCTTTTCCCTTAAATAATCCTTAATGTTTTATTAAATATAATCATCCTATCTTTGCAACTAAGGTAAAGAAATTCTTCTCCACTGTAGTTTATATCTCCTCTGCTCCTTCTTCACCCGTTGTATAAGAATCTGTATCAATTGGACTAGTTAAATCTAAACCTGTGTTTTCAATAATCTGATTACTGATATCATAAACCTCATTGGATACGGTATCATCATCTTGCTCAAAGAGATAATCATGCAATTTAATAACGTTGTCTTCAAGTGTAATAGGCACCACACAATCTCCTATACCTGATAAACTAATGGTACTCTTATCAAATGGAAAACCTGTGGTACTTGTAATTTGATATTTTGCCACATTCATACCCATGCTTAAAATATCATTCATCTTTAAGTTTGTTTCAATCTGAGGAAAGATTTCATCTAGCATTGAATTCAGTGTGGATAAATCAGAACTTTTGACTTTATTAAACATTGCTTCAATCATAATGCGTTGTCTTTGCGTTCTTTTAAAATCATTTCCTGCTAATTTTCTGATGCGCGCATACGCTGTAGCTTGTACGCCATCCAAAGTTACTAAGCCAGATTCTGATAAATACTCTGTTTGAATACCTGTTACCCTTTCAACCTCTGGGGCATATTCATTAATCTTTTGTCGTTCTGCTTCACTAATCTCTATCTCAATGCCACCTAATAAGTTGATGGCATCTACTAAAGCATACCAATCAACGGATACATACTTGGTTATATCTAAATCAAAGTTAGTATTGAGCATTGAAATCCCACCTACTGCACCATTATATGCATAAGCAGAATTTGCCTTTGCATAACGATTATCATCATTAATACGTAAATATGTGTCACGATATACTGAAACGAGTTTCACTTCGTTTGTTTTATTATTGATACTCGCAATAATAATGGTATCACTATTTCCAGAACCATAGTGACCATTATCACGATTATCCACTCCAAAAATCGCGATATTGGTGTACTCTTCTAAGATTGCCTCCCTATCATCTGACATCTCATTCATCTCAATATCATCTGGTGCAATCTCTGTTTGATTAAGCTTATTCATCTTTTGCCAAAAGAAAATACCACATATTGCAATTACGGCAATAATAATCACCACAATCCACCAAATCCAACTTTTCTTCTTTGATTTTTTTTTAGACTCTATTGTTTCACTATTAGATTGTGATACGCCATCTTGAGATAGATTTTCCTGTGGATTTATTCTATCTCGCTGTTCTTCTCTAATCTGCTCCTGTCCTTTTGAATTATTTTGCTTTTCCTGATCCATTTTAGAGATTTACCTCCTCATACACATTAATAATTTTTATATAGCCTGCATGCTCTGCTATTCTCACCTATCTATATATCAAATATTTCCAAATCCCATTAGTAATATGTATGATTTACAAATAAGCTCATAAAATTAGGGATATTACAAATCAATCCGTAGATTCATCTGTAAATCCCTATTCTATCTCTCTATTTAATTTTAAGCATTCGTCTCATCTAGTGCCTCTAAAATGCCTAATGCCTCTGCTTTTACTTTATAATCAGCAAGCGCTTGGTCTATACTTACTAATCCCATTATTGCATTCGCTATTGTTTCTGTTCTTAACTCGTTTAATTCAGAAGTAATCGTTGTATAGGTTACTCCACCTGGAGGCGTAATATGCTGCCCTCCATATTTCTTAAGAACATCATATGAATACATCACTTCTTCTAGTTGATCATATGTATAATTTTCCACACTTTCAAACGCCATTACTGGTGTAATATAGGCTCCCATACAAGTATTTGTCTTTTCATCCATCAACCAATATTTTGACCTAAATCCTTTAAAACAAAATAATACCAACATCGGAATAGTCGAAAAAATTCCATTCTTCTTTACATCCATCTTTTTAAGCTGAAACCTTACAATAAACCATGCTTCTGGCTCTTTTGCTTTTTTCTTAATCTCCGCATATCTAAGAATCTTAAACCTTTTATCCACTTGATAACAACTAGGCAAGCTTTGTCCCACTAATTCTTTATTAAAATAAATTTTCACTTTAATCTCCCCTATCCTCTTTAATTTCTCTCACTTTATCCTTCATCGATTTATTTAATCTACTTTGTTATTTGTACCATTTTACCCATTATACTGCCTCTATTCTCTATACCTATCATTTCTTTGCTATATTTTTTACGCCATCCTTCTCTATACCCTATTCTAACCTTTTGTCCTCCTATATCTTAATTTTAAACAATCTGCTAGTAGCTTCAATCAACACCTTCTCTATTTCTGTTGGTTTTTACTCCTCATAACATGTATACTAAATCTATATCCACATCTAAAAATAAAGGCAGGTATATTTATGCACAATTTATCCTCTACTGATATTACAAAACAAAATATCATCGATGCTTTTTGGAAACTTTATTCTAAAGGTGGTATGAGTCATGTCTCTGTTACTAAACTTTGTAAATTGGCAGGCTACAACCGCTCTACTTTTTATGCCTATTTTCAAGATGTTTATGATGTCCTTGAAACCATTGAAAATCAAGTCCTTCCACCAGATGTTTTTATGGAAAACCTTCTTCTTCCTATTGCACACTTAGAAAACCGCTCACTTCTTCTCAAACAACTTATTACTTTCTTTGATTGCTATGTCCCTTATCTCCCTATATTAGTGGGTGAAAATGGAGACCCTAACTTTAGACATAAGTTTCTTCAAAAAATCAAACCCCTAATTCAACATCAACTTCCTCATAACTATCACTCCTCCAAACAATTAGACTATATACTTGAATATCAAAATACTGCTATTCTTTCGGTTATCACAAAATGGTATCAAAATAAAAAAGATATTCCTGAAGATGAGTTGATTGATTTATTACTCAATCTTACTACTCATGGCACCAGAAATATCTTATTTAATCCAGAATCTATTTGATTCTATCTATTTGACTTCATCTTATGATTTACATAATCTTAATCTCTATTGTTTCATATTTATTTTTAGTCAGATGTACAGACTATTCTATTCTATCTCTCTAGAAACTTCAAATTAATATTTTCTGACTGGCTTAAGTATTGGTCCGTTTCATCACCATAGAAAAATCGCCAACCACTATCTGGGTGATTTTCATCTGGTGTTTCTCTATACATATATGTCACACCCATTTCTGCTAATGCTCTTTTAGTAATAAAGCATCCTTGATTTGGTGTAAAAATATTTGCCCACTGTTGCTCCTCTAGTTGATACCAAGCATTTCTCTCCCAGGCACCATTTTCATTTAAAAGATGACCTATTAGATTAACATTAATCTCAAACAAACCACTTATGTCATCATCCTCACATGCAAAATCATATATTTCCATCTTCTATAATCATGACTTATTTTATTTGCTTTTTATTTGCTTTTAATTTTCTTTCAAACCATCATGTAATTAAGTATTTAATATTTTTATTTTCAAAAGCTATATCAATTCATTAAGCATTTATCAATGCTTTAGGCCCAAAATAGACATTCTATAAAATCAGAATGTCTATCTTTTATGCCTATAATCTATTTTCTTGTAGATACTGAAGTAATGCCTCGCACCCTTCATAAATATCATTATAAGTCACATCAAAATTCCCTGTGTACCATGGGTCAGCAATATCTCTTGATGCTTTAGTAAAATCTAATAAACGATATACCTTTTGCTCTGGGTCTTCACTTCCAATAATACGTTTCATATTCCTTAAGTTATAGCTTTCCATTGCCAAAAGATAATCATAGTTTTCATAATCTGATTTCTTAAGCTGAACAGCTGTCTTACCTGATGTACTAATGCCAAACTCTTTAAGCTTTTTAGTCGTACCTGGATGCACACGATTGCCTATTTCTTCAGTACTTGTTGCTGCTGATGCAACATAAATTTCATTTTCTAATCCTGCTTTTTTCACCATATCTTTCATCACAAATTCTGCCATAGGTGAACGGCAGATATTGCCGTGGCAAATGAATAAAATTTTAATCATTCTTATTTTCCTCTATTTCTATGTTTTTGCGAGCTAATGATATTATTATATCAATTGGTTTGTTCATATGTCACTGCTTACTTATTTACTTGTTGCATAAGTTGAAAGAAATATTTTGACTCTCCAGTACTAAAGTAGTCATACCACGACTCTAAAGCATCCTCTTCAAAAATATTCATAGCAGCGATAATCTGCTTTGTCCAAAGTAATGCTCCAGTAGAGCCTGCAGTAATAAGGTGATTATCTGAGACAGCTAAGCAATCCTCGTAGAACTTCGTCCCATGATATCCTGGAGCAAACATCTCTAGGAATCCAGGCCCATTGCTTGTGTGTCGTCTATTATCCAGAATTCCAGCGTTTGCAAGAGCTGTAGTCGCTCCACAAATAGCACAAACTGTGGCTCCTATTTCAAGAAATTTCTTCGCCATCTCGATGATTGGATTATGACTTGGATTATTCCAAGTATCAGCACCTGGTAGAATAAGTACGTTTTTTTCATTTAAGATAATTTCCTCTACCAAGCAATCTGGCATAATAGTTAAGCCACCCATGGTTGTAATAGGCTTATTGGTACAACTAACATATTTAATTGGGATTTGTTTTTCTCCCTTTTTAAAAAATCTTCCTGAATTAAGTTCTGAAGTGATATATCCTATTTCCCAATCTGCTAATGTATCAATTGCATAAATATAAACTGTAGACATCATTTTCTCCCCTTTTTAACTGATAACTCAATCATTTTTTCTTATAGTATAAACTATATTGTTGACAGCTGTATGGCAACAATTCATTATATAATTTAGATATTATGAAAGGTAGGAAGAAAGATGAAAGTAGATAGATTAGTTTGAACCATATCAATTGGTATTAAAAAGTAATCACTGGTATTTTCAAGGGTATTGCCATCTCAGAAATGATTTTCGCTTATTCCGATTGTCACGAATAGTAAATTTACATATAGAAAAAGATATTTTTACACCTCGTTTTTTTGAAAAGCCTTTATTAGATATGAATGATGTGGTGACTCAAATGCAAAAAACAATTGTCTTACGTATTCATAAGTCCATCATGGATAGAGTGCTTGATTATTGTTCATATGAAAATTTTTCTCCAGATGATAACCTCCATTATATTGTAAATTTTCCTTTTATAGAAAACGACTACTATTATGATATGTTACTAAGTTTTGGTAGTAGATGTGAATGCTTAAGCCCTCTTTCTATTCGAAATGAAATTAAACATAGAATTAGTGATTTGATGGCTCTTTACCCTTAGTAATGAGCATCCTTTTTATCAAAAAAGAGTTATCCTATAGTATGAATGATACTATAAGATAACTCTTCATTTTATATCTGCAGCCTATTTAATATGTGTTTATGTATTAAATTTTTTCAATAGGTAACCAAAGTTCACAATCACTTTCTCCCATGTCTTCTACACAAGGAGGTTCATACATTTCAATATTATAATTCCCACCAAGCTTATAGTCTTTACAGTTCGGAAGCCATTCCTTCCACATTCTTGTATTAGTAGCTTGTAAGTTCTTTAATTTACATGGAAATATAGCCCATGTTCCTGCTGGAATTGTTCTCACTTCATATCCTTTTGGAATTTCTTTATTAGGCATATAATTATCTGCTATCAAATAATCAAAGTTTACTCCATCAGAATCCATACAAATACCATACATTCCACAAACAATTGTACTACCTCCATCCTTCATATGCTCTTCCCAAAATTTTGGAATCTCTTGATAAGAGGTTTCACTAGTAAAATTTCTTTTTCTTCCCATTACAGAAAATGCTGCTTTTTTTTCAATTCGATAATCCATCATTGTTCCACCCTCCAGTGATAATGTTATTCTAAGAGGCGAAAAATTACGAATAATCGCCCCTTTTTCCTTTGCAGCAGATGGGGTAATTCCATGAAACTTGGTAAATGCTCTCGTAAAACTATCTGGTGAATCATAACCATACTTTACGGCTATATCTATTACTTTTACTTCTCCATTTGCTAATTCTCGTGCGGCTAAAGTCATCCTTCTGCTACGAATATATTCAGCAATACTAAATCCACATAGTACACTAAAAATGCGTTGGAAATGAAATTCGGATACATAAGCTTTTTCCGCCACATCCTTGATTTTGATATCTTCCGTCAAATGTTCTTCTATGAACTCAAGAGCATCTTGTAATCCATTAATCCAAGTTCCCATGTTTTTCCTCCCTCCTAACTGTAAGTAAAGTATAATATTATTCTAAGTAGGGTACCCGACTTTCCTTGCTATGAAATGTATCCATACTTTATATGATTTAAATTCTTTTATCGCTTTTAATAACTTTATAAAAAAGATAATCCTTTTTGTCTTCCTTTAAAAAAGGTTATAAGTGACACGATAAGCATTGGGATCTCTATCACAATTGTTACTACACCTGCATATTCCCTTTGCTGGTTACTAAAAATACCAATCAATGCACATATTAGTGATAAAATAAAATAATAACTGAGTAACCTTAATGGGTTATAACATAGCCTGCCTTGATACAATATTATGTGCCACACCAAAAATCACCATTACAATAGCTGCTCCACAATTATGTAACCATATGGCACTCAAGAGATAGTATAATACCGGGAAAACGGCTAATGGAATCGGAATGAATAAAAATGATTTTGTCATTAAGCCCTGCTCCATGCCCCCCATAAAATAACGTATCCACACAATATAATATAAAATCAAGAATGCCACTGCACCATAAAATAGCGGACTCTTCCAATCCACCTTTTGCTGACTTACCAATAAGCAAATCAAAATGGCATATAAAATCCTTGTCCCTTGCTCAATAAGTTCAATGCCTCTACTTACCATTCCTTGCTCTGGCTGCTCAGTATTTCTTGCCAATGCAAAATACACAAAATTAATTAGCATTGGTAGCATAAAAATAATGAATCCCATCCAATTAAACCTTAACTTCATCCCCAACATAACACTATTCCCCCTATGAAATATCTTTATAGAATATTATCACAAATCATAACATGTGTTTTCATTATAGCACGTCTATATTTTTACAAAAACTATTTTTAAAACATTCAGAATGATACTAAGTATGGATCTTATTTTCTCCATCAGCTCATAAAAAAAGACTCTACTAATTGTACTTAACAATCAATATAGTCCTATACTTCTAAATTCACCTTTTATAATTGACTTATTTTATATACGGTATACCCTTCATAATAATAACTTGTATCAATGCCTTTCATATAAATCTCTCTGTTATTAATTTCATCTGTTAATGCTTGTTTCAGGATATATTTAATTTCAATATCCCTAATTGGGCTACGCTCCATTGCTAATAGGTAGTCATCTTTATCAACTTTACTCCAGTCTATTACCTTATTTAATTCTTTTTTCAAAATAAGGTCTAACCATATTCTCATACTGCGTCCATTTCCTTCTCTAAAAGGATGTGCAATATTCATTTCAACATACTTTTCTATAATCTCATCATAAGTTGACTGTGGCATTTCATCTATATGTCCTAAAGCAGCTGATAAATACATAACGGGTGCAAATCTAAAATTCCCTTTTGCAATATTAACATCACGTACTTTACCCGCAAATTCATATATCTCTTCAAAAAGATACCTATGAATTTCAGCTAATGAACTAAATTTTCCTGATTCTAGCTCATTTAAATAACCGCTATCAAACAATTCCATTGCCTTCTTCTTACCAAGCTTCTCTTCCATTCTTGCTAATTCTACTAAATTAGTAATTTGTAATTTATTTTTAAGGGTCATACGAAATACTCTCTCTATTTCTTACCAATCATATTACCATATTTACTTATTCAAATGAATACTTACATCTTATATTCAACTTCCTCTTACTCTTATTTTGTCTTTTTTCATCGTACTAAGCCTTCTATACACCACATAAAAAAGCTATAGTATGTATTGAGTACAAAACACACACTATAGCTCCTAATTTTATTACGACACTATTGATTCATTTACATTAAATCATTCTGATTAATGCCATGATAATATCTAGGTAAACTTATCATCTATTAAACCTCAAAGCATGCCACACAATGTCTTTGCCCTATTTTTTTGAGTTTCGGATTTTCCTTGTAACAGCGTGAAGTTGCCTTTGAACAGCGCATACAAAATGGACAGACTGTCGTCATTTGAGCAGGATGCCCTGGTTCGCCTTCTATAGTTTTTATCTTTCTATCTCGATTTGTATCCAAGTAAAGAACAGATTGCATCAAGCTTTGTGTATAAGGATGAAGTGCTTTACTCCCCAGTTTGTAACTCTCTAAAACTTCCACAATATGACCTAAATACATTACCATCACTCGTTCAGTATATTGACTAACTAAAGCTAAGTCATGACAAATAAATAGGCACGCCGTTCCATATTCCTTTTGCATTTCTATAAATAATTTCATAACATCATCCTGCACAGAAACATCCAAGGCACTTGTGATTTCATCACAAATAAGTACTTTAGGATTAAGTGAAAAGGCTCTTGCAATGCACACTCTCTGAAGTTCACCACCGGATAACTGATGGGGATATTTCTCTAAGACTTCCTCTGTCAGTCTTACCTTTTTTAATATCTTTACTACATACAAGAGTGCCATCTGCTTTGACATCATTTTATAATTGATGAGAGGTTCTAATAAAAAAGTCTTTATTTTCATCCTCGGACTAATAACATCTATTGCATTTTGAAAAATCATCTGCATATTTTTGTAAATTGCTTTTCGCTTACTACTAGTGAGATGGGCAATTTCTTCATCCATTAACTTAATACTTCCTTGTGTCGCTTGTTCTACACCTGCTATAACTCTTGCCATTGTGCTTTTGCCACATCCACTTTCTCCTATGACTCCTAAACATTCTCCTTGAAATACGTTAAAGCTGATATCATCTACTGCACAAAGTACATTGTTTTAGCTAATTTATACACTTTTTTCAAATCTGTAACTTCAATTACAACATCCTTCATAGGCAAAATCAACGACCTCCATATTTGGTATAGATGCTAATAACATTTTGGTATAGATATGTTGCGGTTGATATATAATCTCATCTCTTTTCCCCATCTCCACAACTTCTCCATTCTTCATCACAGCTATATAATCTGCTATATAAGCTGCCACACCAAGATTATGCGTTACCATCACGATTGTTGTCTGATGTGTTTTATGTAACTCCATTAGTGTATTGATAACCTGTGCTTGAACCGTTACATCCAATGCACTTGTGGGTTCATCAGCTAGAAGAAGATCTGACTGCAAAGCTACTGACATGGCAATGGCACTTACAACCATACTTCCAATGCCTTTCCAACTATAAATGGACTCTACTACGGTCGCACCGCCCAAAAGACCTCCAAGTGAAAGACCAAGCATATTGACAATTGGAATCATTGCATTAGGTAATACATGAGCAAATAGGATTCTTCTTTCACTGACACCCCTAGAACGCATTCCTATAACATAATTTCCTGAAAGTTCTTCTAAAACTGCCACACGTACTTGCCTTGTATAAGAACATATCATAGGTATTCCTAGTGATAACATAGGCATAATCATACTCTTTAAATTTCCATTACCTATAATCGGTAAGATCCTTAATTGTACCCCTAAGAAATACATCACAAGCATTGCCATCCAAAATCCAGGCATCGCCACACCACAAAAAGTAATAAATCTTATAACATTATCCGGAAGTCTATTATGATATACTGCTGATATTTAAACCCATTTCCTCACGCCTCATTTCCAATTCTTCATCCGAAGGCACAATACCCATAGACAAATAATACATCTCGGCTGCATCACTAGGTGTTAAGGTTGTAACAAAAAAGGTTAACATCGTAACGCCTAACATCACAATAATAAGTTGTAGTAATCTCTTCAGTATGTATTTTTTCATGACTCTTTATCTCCCCCCTCCTTGAAGTTGTTCATTTATAGAAATTGAATAACCTTCCGCCCGCTTATTCCAGTAAGTAGCAATCTCATTTAATAACATAGCTTTTGGGTACCTCCTCTTATATAACTTTAATAATCTTTTATTTAAGTCTATTTATCTACACCATCATTCATAAGCCCCCCTAGAGGATAAATTTTTTAATAATTTTTAGGACATACTGTAAATTTTTCAAAAAACAAAGCTGCGCATTAGTTTTAATGCAACAGCCTTATCTTATTACTTGATAAATTGTTCAATCGCTTGCTCTAATTCTTCTACTACTTGCATATTGCCATCTTGAACCGCATGAATAATACAATGGTCAATATGCTCCTTTAAAATCACCTTACTAGTGTTATTAATCGCAGAACGTACGGCTGCAAGCTGCACAAGGACCTCACTACAATCTCTATCTGACTCTATCATTCTTTTAACGGATTCCAAATGTCCTATTGCACGTGAAAGCCTATTGATGACAGCTTTTTTGCTTTCTTCTGAATGATGATGGTGATGAGAATGGCTATGTATCATGTCCTCTTCCATACAATACCCCCTTTTTTATCTTCTTTTTATATCTATTTAGCACTTTTATTTTTATTCCTTTTTACTTTCTTCTAACCTTTCTCGATGATATTTATCTGATAGATTATAAATAAAAAAACCACGATAGCATATTTAAATCTATCATGGCTCTTCATTCTTAATACTTTATCTCGATTTTATATCTTGGGTTTTACCTATTCATTCCAAGTCTTTTTATCCTATAACCTCTTTACTTAATTACAAAATTATATTGCATATTATAATTTTGATTCACCCATACCTTAGCAGATAAATCCATAGCATTATAGAGTACACTATACTGCGTCATAGAAGTTGCCTCCGTACCAGAATTTTGTGCTGCACCTCTTAAAATATCGCGAGCCTCTTCATCTGTCATCTTGGTAACATATGTTTCCTCTGTGTAATCAATATATCTTTCAAGAGCACTTATAATTCCTGTAAAGCGGTGATATCCATGACCATAGCCATAATGATACGTCTTAGCTGTATTATCTAGCTTTACAAAGTTCTCTACCAAATCCCCTTTTCTATAGACATCCTCTGCATCATCAAAGCCCACATAAAAGTTAGTAACAGCATTCGTTTCTGTAATATAGAGCGTATTATAGCGCCACTCTAATACAACAGCTTTTCCTACTCGATCTGTTATAAAAATGTGAAAATCCGAGTTATTGGTTTTGATAACATTATAACGCTTAGCCATAGTAATTGCTTCATCTACTGTTTCACACTCATCTAGCATATATCTCATTAATACAGTATGGATAACCTTTTCTTTCCCTTCCTCATTTTGATTAACATGGGCTTCTCCTTTTTTAAGATATAGCTCTAGAATAGAAACTGACAAACCTTTTTCATTGATGCCATCCATACAAATGTATGGTAGCAAAACTGTATGAGATAAATCTGTTAAGCCATCATCTAAAGCCCCCATAGAAAAAGTACGATTTTGTGCATCCAACCAATAAGCATCTGCTACCCCTATAGATCGATATTTGCCCTCTGGTGCGCAACGCACAACAACATTTAACCCTGTTAGTTCTCCCTTATTATCAAAATGCTTATAATCATAATTTCTACCTGTTAACATCTTGCCTTCTACATTATAAGTACTAAAAGCCGAGCATCCTGCATCAATAGTCCCCATTTGCTTCAACATATGTACTATTGTCTTTCCATAATAATCATGGACACAATTCATCTTATATAAAAGACCCTTTTCATCTACTCTCTTAATCGATTCAATCGTTTCAATCATTGCCTCATCTAGCCATGCTGCTGTGTGTGGATTTTTTGTTACCTTCATGCTTTCTTCTATTGGATACCCTTATTAAAATATACTCAAATAGATGCTTTCTATGGATATCCTTCTCCTTTCACAAAATTTTCGTCTATTATACTTTATAGTTTTTTGATTTATTCATCCATTCATTTTCTATATCCTATTTATAACCCATTATACCCATTTAATCTAAAAGCTGTTAATTTAACCTTTACCATTTTATCTCACTTTACCTGTAACATTCTAAATAGTAAAACAATTATACCTACTTACTCAAATTATTTCAACAAAAAGTGAGTATTTTCTCACTTTCAAAATCCTGCTATCTTCATCACTTTGGATATAGAAATTCCTGTTATCTTCTTACAAACATAGGCAAAATGCGAGGAGCTACTAAACCCACCCTCTAGGGCTGCCTCTGTAATACTTTTTCCTTGCATCACTTCTTTATAGACATATTCTAACTGTATAAGTTGAATATAGCTCATTAATGAAACACCCACTATCATCTTTTTCTCCTTTTCATCCAATTAACTCCTTATACATCTTTTGATTAAAGTAAAAGGCAAATCCTCCAAGTAAGACAAACGAGAAACTCTTTGTGAGGATGGCACCCAAAGGTAAATTACAACCTGACGCTAATTGACAAATAGTCTGTGAAATCATCATAATCCCTACAATCATACATAGCTTTAACATAATGGCTAAAAGTACTGTGCCTAAAGGTGATTTTTTATTTAGCAGATAAATACAAACAAAACAAAGTGGACTTATAATGCCCATATCTAAAACATAAGTAATAACTGTAGTATACACACCAATCAACTGAAGTGTTGTACCTTTAATCAGTGATGGGATAATATCTGGAAGCCATGCCACAATAAGTGCTACACCTGATAAAGTTAAAAACACCTTTAATCCCTTAGAAATACTACATGTTTCCTCCCATTCTATATTTTTTATATGTAAAAACATCCCAAAGAGGCTAGAAGAAAATAGCCCTAAATAAATTAAAAATAATTGATTGTATGTTAGACCAAATGCAATACTTGCTCCATAATAGAGCGCAACGGCATAGACTGAAATCAGTTTTAGTTCTGATACTTTATCATTTTTCCTAGCATAATTTACATAGCTATAAATAAAGACTGGTACCAAAACAAATAATATACATATGTCAGTTCCTATAGATATCGGCGCTTGAAAGTATGTATCAAAGGCATAAATCCCATATCCATACATCTGCACACTATGTCCATATTGATTGATAAATTCATAGGAATATGTGAAATCTAAAGATAGAATCCCTGTGATACTTGTAATCATCATGAATACAATCGTTAAAATAGCTAAGTAGTCTTTTCGTTTGATCATTCAATAATCCCTCCAATATTTTGATTCATTTTCTTAAGTGTCCTAAGTGTAATTTCTAAGTCCTCTTTTTCAATTTCCTTATAAAGATTTTCCATAAAACTTATGGCTGCTTCCTCTTTTTCCTCTGCTATTTTGACAATCTTTCCTGTATTCATTAATAGCAATTTGCGTCTATCCTTTTCATCCTGAACAATCTCAAGATAGCCTGCTTTCTGTAAATGCTGAGCCATTCTCTTTACGTTTTGATAAGAGCAACCTATTAACTCCCCCATCTCCTTCAATGTAGGCGGTTGCTCAAATAAGTCTAGTGCAACCATTAAAAACTGTTGCTTTAATGTAATATCTTCAAACTCTTTATCCCCTATTGTTTGAATTCGATTGCTTAGTGAAAATAACATTCCATAAATCGCATACTTTTCATCTATACCTTGTAATCTCATAGTACCCTCCCAAAGCATAACATGTTATATATTTTATTTTCATAATATATAATATATTATACTTTGCCAATTTATTTATTATTTTAAAAGTTATTCATTACAATCCTATACTCATGTATACTTTTCTCTGTTAAAAATTAATTATTTTCAATAGCTATAATGTCTAAACAACTGCTTATGCCAAACAATCTATCAAAATAAAAAAGGCCTAAGCATGATTAAAATCTACTTTTTTTAAGTACACTTTAATCTACCTAAGCCTTTTATTATTTTATAATTTTGTCCACACTTGATTATCTAACTTACTTTTTACTACTCGTTACTTGGCTATCTTTTCCTCTTGTTTCATATGTTTGAGGCTTTTTAACGCAGTCTTAAATTTAATTGGATTACCATAGCGAAGTGTTCCCATTCTATAGATTTTTGCACCAATCCATCCTGCTCCAAATATAGATATCACTAAGATTATAAAGGATACAACAACTTCCCAAGTCTGTACTGTCCCCATAGCAATTCGTGCAAACATCGTACTATAAGAACTAATTGGTAAAAAGGATAGTACCTTTGCCACAATACCTTCTATATTATTTAATTGAACAAGTGAAATAATATAAACGAACATAATCACTGTCATTAATCCACTAGAACTTTTGCTCACATCTTCTGTCTTACTAACCAATGCACCAGCTGCTCCATAGATGAATGCGTAAAATAAATACCCACCCATGCCAAATAAAACAAAAGCACTCAGTACTTCAGATGGTACCTGTAAGAAGAAATCTAACATCCCACCCCAAGCCTCTCTATTGATTTGATAAGAAACTAAAACCGATCCAATCACAAGACCAAATTGTAATAAACCGCCTATGGCACCTGCTATAACCTTCCCAAATAATAAACTATTTGGCGTGGTAGAAGTCACTAAAACCTCAATTGCCCTGTTACTTTTTTCAGTAGTAACAGAAACAGCAATCATTTGTCCATACATAACAATCATCATAAAGATGAGAATGATAAAGATATAGCAATAGAAATAATTCTCCCTTGTATCCTTATTTAAGATTTGCTCTTCTACAAGTATTTCTGTACCATACATTTGCTCGATTTCCTCATAGCTTAAAGCATTTTCACTGCAATAATATTGTCTATAGAAAACCTGCATCGCTTCATCAAATGTTTCGCCTAGTTCATCATCTAATCCTCGATTATACACATAATACGTATAGTTATTGGGTGCTTTGACTACAAAACCAGCTTCTGCCTCTTGTTTTTTAACAGCTTGCTCTACCTCCTTAGCCTCTGCCACACTTATCCACTCATATTCTGGAAAATATGTTTCTAATATGGTTTCATTCGTCACATTCGCTTCGTCTAATAAGTACAGCTTATCCTTTTCCTCATCTTTAGAAGTTTCGTCTTTATCCTTCTTTACAACCACTTGTACCCCTGTAAAATCGGATAAATCTATAAATCTTGGTAAGCATAGTAAGCCTGCGCCTATCACTGCAATTAATATGGTAAAAATCATAAATCCCTTAGCAGATAAATATTCCTTGAGCTCTGACTCTAATATGATTAAAAATTTTCTCATCTTACTCCCCTACCTTTGCCACAAAAATATCATTTAATGAAGGTTCATAACGTCCAAATAATTCTACATCAATATCTGTTTTTCCTAGCTTTTCAAGCACTTGTTTCTTTGTACATCCTTCGCAAAGTACAAGTACCAGAAATTCCTTCTTCTGCTCAGCCACTTTGACTAAGTCCTTAAATTCCTTATTTAACTTTGTATGTAAGGCTGATAATGTGTAATTTTCAGCCGATAAAATGAGTCTATTTTTACCATATTCCTTTTTGATTTCTTTTAACTGACCAGCTAGAACCACTTCCCCTTGATTGATAATCGCAATGTCTTCACAAAATTCTTCTACATAGCTCATCTGATGACTTGAGAAAATGACAATCTTATTTTCTGCAATTTGTTCATTTACTACATCTTTTAAAATCTGTGCATTCACAGGGTCTAGTCCACTAAAAGGTTCATCCAGGATAATAATGTCTGGATTACATACCAGTGTTGTGGCGAGTTGTACCTTTTGTTGATTTCCTTTAGATAGGGTTTCTAATTTTTTAGCTGCGTACTCTTCAATCTGAAGACGTCTTAACCATTTATCTGCATTTTCCTTTGCTGATTTTTTGTCCATTCCTCTTAGTCTTGCAAAGAAAGTCATTTGTTCTAAAACTGTTTTCTTTGGATATAATCCTCTCTCCTCTGGCAAATATCCAATCTTCACCTTTCCTGGCTGAAACTTTTTGCCATCTAGTAGAACTTCTCCTTGATTGGCTCTAAAAACATCCATCAATATACGAATAGTTGTTGTTTTACCTGCACCATTTCTCCCCAATAATCCCAGTGCCTTTCCACTCTCTACTTCAAAACTTACACCATGCAAAACTTCCTTTTCCTCAAAACTCTTATAGAGTGACTTAACCTCTAGTTTCATCTTTCTCCCCCTCTTACACGAGATGATTTTTTCTATATCATCTTTATATCATAAGACACACTTCTGCCAATTTGTTGATATTAATATTTTTCTTATAAATAACTTTTTTATCTGTTGCTATATTTTAATCATCCATAAACCTATAAGTAATCCGTAAATCCCCATACCTATAGGAAGCAAATTATTTGTAGATATCCCACCTAAAAAAGCAACTGAAATTACTAGATTCATCACCAAGCTGAATCCGCCTAGCTTAACAATATATCGACTCAATATCTGCCATTTCTTCTTAAAAAAATAATGCTTTGGAATCGGTACATATCTTAGTTTTTGACTTAATACTTGATTCATATTCCCTTTTTTTGCATAAACGAATGGTGCTAAGCGTCCATAAATTGCAAATCCCATAAAAATCATTGCAAAAAATACAAATCGCCAATCATCTGTCAGAAAATCATCAGCTACCGTTAAACTCATAGGTAAAATAAAAAATATCTCCATCATATGCTGTAAAAACTTAAAACCCCATATATCATTTATCTCATAAGAAAAAAGTTTCTTATAAAATGCTTCAATCTGCTCCATTTATATTCTCCCTTCTCTTAATCAGTCTCCTGTCTACTCAATTTATAATACGGACTTAAATTCCACCAACCTTCCCTGCTCCATAATCCCCACATAATCCATCTTTTCCTCTAGTTCTTCTTCAATATGCGTAATCATTAATATCGATGCCTTTTCATCCATAATGGTCTGTCTAAGGAACTTAAAGAACTCCTTACGAAAAATAGGATCCATTCCTGCCGTTGCCTCATCTAAAATATAAAGCTTTGGCTTATGTGCCATGGCAAAGGCAAGTTGAAATTTCATATATTCCCCTCTAGAAAGATTTCCAACTTTTTGTCCCACATAAAGTCCCATTTCTTTTAAGCATTGCTCAAATAAAACACTATCCCATCTGGAATAAAAATCCCCCATAAGTTCCACATTTTGTGTAATACTAAATTGCTCAAAAAACACATTTTCTTCTGATATAAAACCTATTTCATCCAAAGTCTGTTTTCTATCCTCTTTTATGTTTCTGCCATCTAATAAAATATCTCCCTCATAGGGATAATGTTCATCCAAAATATAACGCACCAATGTCGTTTTCCCTGCTCCATTCTTACCAGCTAATCCCATCATATAGCCTGGTTCTAAAGCAAAGCTAATATGGTCTAACTTAAACTTTTTGCCTCTTCCTGTTACTTCTTTAAACTCTAGTAGCATCCATTTCTCCTTTCTCCTATTACCCTATTCTCCTCAAAATAGTGCCTCCACCATTTCCTTAATATCATTCTTAGATAACCCTGCCCTTTTGCAGTCGCTTATTAATTCATTTAGGCGTTCTTCTAACATAATAAGCTGCTTTTCTTTGAGATAATCTGTGTTGTACTCACAAACATAAAACCCTTTGCCTGCTACTGAGCGAATTAAACCTTCTTTTTCTAATTCCTCATAAGCCCTTTTGGTGGTAATGACACTAACTTCTAATTCACTAGCCAATGCCCTGATAGAAGGCAGTGCTTCTCCTGTTTTTAGCTGGCCTGTTACAATACCATCTTTTAGTTGATTCACAATCTGCTCATAGATGGCTAAAGTCCCTTGTGTTTTTATAATCAGTTTCATCTTGTTTTTTGTACTCCCTTCTTGTCTACTTGTTGTAAATAAATCATTTCACTGTTTGTTGCATATTCAAAGATTGGTTTGCTATATCGTTTCAAGAAATAAAAAGATGCTAACACTTGAACACTTAGTGCCATAATCATTGCTATTCCTAATATCTTAGACCCATAGATTGCATAAAAGCGTATAACTGCCCATGCTAGAATACTAATAAGAATCAATCCAATTCTACTTCCCTCATAGTTTTTTAGACCATAAGCTTCACTATTATATTTCTTTTCTATGGCACTCGTATCTACATGAATATGACTTGTTATATTCAATAAAAACTGACTCAGCATTAAAGCAAACATTCCTGATAAATTCATCCACCCTATTGCCACAAAAATGCTACTACATCCAATGTAAATCCCCATATTACACATTATCTTTTTCCTATAATGTCGTACTAAGTAATATTTTTGTTCTTCTTTTGTCATAGGACACAGAAATAATTCCTTGTTTAAGCAATTAGGATAATTTTTGGAGCTTACAAAAATCCACACCATATTGGCAACTAAGATATAATCAGGAATCAACTGGTTTATATGGTCTGATCTTGTTATCAGATTTAAAAACACTATAAAATACATATATAAAATCGTTAGTATAGCTTCTTTTCTATCTATAGCCTGTAGCTTTTTTAATGAAATATAGACCTTTCTCTTCATCCTGATTACCTCCTTCCCTTAACAGTGAAATACATAATTTCTTCTATTGTAGGTGTCTCTAAAGTATACGCATTATCATATTTTTTGTAATAGTCCCCTCTCATTAATGTTTTAGTCCCATAAGTTCCTTTTTCCTTATAAATCATCCTATCTTTTCTAAGTAAATTAATCTTGTAATCTTCTCCACTCACTAAGCGATATTCCTCTCTCATCGTTTCCTTATCCTGTGAAAAAATGAGCTTTCCCTGATCTATGAAAGTCACATAGTCTGCTAATCGGTCCAGTTCTTTGGTCAAATGTGTGGAAAGTAAAATACTGTGCTCTCCATCAGATATAAAGTGACTCATCAAGGATAAAAATTGCTTTCTAAACTCAGGATCAAAATTTGCCATTGGCTCATCCAAAATGAGTAACTTTGGATGATGTGCTAATGCAAAAGCCGCTTGAAACTTCATTTTTTCCCCTTTGGAAATTTTCTTTCCCTTCTTTGTTATATCTAATTCAAAATCTTTTGCGTACTTTCTAAAGTCAGCTTCATTATATCTTTTATAAAACTGTCCATAGTAACTTGCCAATCTTTCTAATGGCACATTGTGTTCAAACATACTTTCAGCTAAGATATAGCCAATCTCTTCCTTAATCTCTTTTCCAAAGGTACCATAATCTTTACCATCTATTAAAATTTCACCTTCATCAGGTTGTATTAAACCCAGAATCATATGAATCAAACTTGTCTTTCCTGCCCCATTAGGTCCGATTAAGCCCATCATATAACCCTTAGGTAAATGCAAGGAAATATCTTTTAGTTCAAAACTACCTATTCTTTTACTAACTGAATTCACCCTTAACATACTCTACACTCCTTCATCTCTTTACTTTGTGATGCAATCGTTCTTCTCCAAACAATCTATCTTCAGTTTATAATGCTTATTTTATAAATCATTAATTGTGTATTAACTGTATATGTTTATATATACAGCTTATATGCATAAAAGTCAATATATTTTATATTTTCTTTATTTTTTGCCCTGTTACTATTGGTTGATTTATTCATAGAATCACTATAAAGCAAATTAAAAAGAGCCAGACTCCTAAAAGTCTGACTCTTCTTAAATAAACCGCATAACTACATAATCTATTATTGTTATGATGTAGCAAATAATGCTATTTAAATTACTTTGTTTTCTGCCCACTTGCCACTTATAAATCTACTTGTAAAAATAATGCCTCTAATGGTCCAGTCTGCAAACATCCCAATCCATACTGCAATTGGCCCAAATCCCCAAACTCTGCAAAGATAAATACATAAGCTCACACGACAAAGCCACATAGTAGAACTTGAAACTATCATCGAAAACTTTACATCACCTGCTGCACGCATACCATAGGCTGGGATAAAGGATAGTGTCCAAACAAGTGGTTTAACTAATGTAATCCAAATCATCATATTAAAACATAACTGGGCACTTTCTGGCTCCATATTTCCTAGGATAGTCATTGGTTTGGTAATGACAAAGGCAAATAGACAAGATAAAATAACTGCAATTTCTGCATAACCAGTGAGTTTTACTATGTAATATCGTGCTTCTTCTTTTCGTCCTGCCCCCATACACTGTCCTACTACTGTCATAAGTCCAATCCCAATACCTGCCCCTACTATTCCATTGACCATTTCCAAAAGTGTGGTCATGGCTTGCGCTGCAATGGCGGCTGTCCCCAATGTAGATACAGTTGATTGAATGGCTAATTTCCCAAACTGGAACATCCCATTTTCAATCCCTGATGGGATTCCAATAGATAAAATCTTAGAAATCATAGAAAACTGAGGTTTTATTTTAAGATACTCATTAATCACAATAGGTTGCTTAGGTTTATGTAGAAAGTAATAAATAACCACAGTTGAAAATACCCTAGAAATAAGTGTGGCTAATGCTGCACCTGCTACACCAGTCTTAAATACAAAAATAAAAATCATATTTCCCAGGACATTAATAACATTGGAAATAATGGATACCTTCATTGGCAACTTAGAATTTCCCCCTGCCCTAAAGAATGATGCGCCTGCACTAAATAATGCCAAGAAGGGATAAGATAATGCTGTAATTAAGAAATAGACTAA
>JAGAVZ010000262.1 GCA_017941635.1 Cellulosilyticum sp. | reverse complement strand
TGCTGTTGGGTTTAAATTAGAAGTTTAATAGAATATTACTTTTACTTACTGAATTGGGAAAGGACAAAAATAAAATAACTATACTCAAAATTATTATAGGGGGAATATGATGGTAAAAGAGAATGTTTTAGATAAAAATACCACACTTGCTTTAGAAAAAAGTAACCAATTAAGTTTTAAACAAAGGTTATCTAAAGCCAAAAAAAGAATTATGAGACATTGGCAACTTTATATTATTTTACTGATACCGGTTGTACTAGTAGCTATATTCTCATATGGTCCAATGTATGGTCTGCAAATTGCCTTTAAGGATTATATCCCAAGCTATGGGATAGAGGGTAGTAAATGGGTTGGATTCAAGCACTTTATAAACTTTATAAATTCTCATCAATTTTCAAGATTGATAGGTAATACGATTACAATTAGTTTATATTCATTAATTGCAGGATTTCCAATTCCTATTATATTAGCCTTAGCGCTTAATGAGTGTACGAGCACCAAGTTTAAAAAAGCAGTTCAAATGATTACATATGCACCACATTTTATTTCAACAGTAGTTATGGTAGGTATTATTTTATTGATTTTATCTCCAAGTTCAGGTATTATTAATCAATTTATTCAATTATTTGGGGGCAAACCTATAGATTTCATGGCAAAGCCAGAATGGTTTAAGTCTATTTATGTATGGTCTGGAGTATGGCAGGGTATGGGCTATAGTTCCATTATCTATATTGCAGCTTTAGCAGGTATAGACCCTACATTACATGAAGCAGCGATTGTGGATGGTGCAAGTAGATGGCAACGTATTTGGCATGTTAATATTCCAGGAATTTTACCAACAGTAACCATCCTGCTTATTATGAATTTTGGTAGTATTATGAGCGTTGGATATGAGAAAATCTTGCTTATGCAAAATAGCTTAAACATGGCAAAATCTGATGTTATTTCAACATTTGTATATCGAATGGGTCTTGAAAGTGCACAATATAGCTTTTCAGCAGCAGTCGGTTTATTTAATGCTGTTATTAACTTTATATTATTGGCTATTGTAAATATGGTGGCTAAAAAATTAGGCGAAACCAGCTTGTGGTAAGGGGGAGTATATATGAAAAAAACTAAAGGAAGTAAAATAAATGAAACAAGACAAGATAAGGTTTTTAATGCAATCAATACAGTTATACTTTGGCTCGTGCTTATCTTAGTTGCCTATCCCCTTATCTATGTATTAAGTGCATCATTTAGTAATCCACAAGCAGTAAGCAGTGGAAAAGTGTGGTTATGGCCTGTAGATTTTACACTACGTGGATATGAAGTTGTATTCCAGCATCCAGATATTGTAAGAGGATTCTTTAATGCGATTTATATCACAGTGTTAGGGACTGTTGTACAAGTTATTATTACCATTATGGCTGCTTATCCGCTATCAAGAAAAACATTATATGGAAAAGGCGTTATTACTTTATTCTTTACCTTTACCATGTTCTTTGGGGGAGGACTTATTCCAACCTTTATCTTAATTAATAACTTAGGGCTTTATAATACTTACTGGGCATTAATTTTGCCAGGTGCAGTAGGTGTGTACAATGTTATTGTTGCAAGAACATTCTTCCAAACAACCATTCCAGAAGACTTGTTTGAAGCAGGTCAGTTAGATGGTTGTTCAGATTTTAGATTTTTAATGAGTGTTGTTCTGCCACTTTCCAAACCAATTATCGCAGTACTGGTTATGTTCTATGCAGTTGGACATTGGAATTCCTACTTTGGCCCAATGATCTATTTAGCAGATAAACAATTATACCCATTACAAATTGTACTAAGAAATATTTTAGTACAAAACCAATTTGACTCACAAATGATGATGGACGTTGCAAGTATGGAACAACAAAAAGGGTTAGCAGAACTTATTAAGTATGCTGTTATTGTTATATCGAGTTTACCGATGTTAATCCTTTATCCATTTATTCAAAAGCACTTTGTTAAAGGTGTAATGATTGGAGCAATTAAGGGTTAAAATTAAATTAAAATAATAATTTATAGGGGGATAAAATTATGAATAAAAAGCTTGTATCAACTTTCATTGCATTAACTATTTTAACATCTATGGCAGCTACAGGATGCTCTAACAAAAACAATCAGAAGGAGACTACTCAAAGTACAACGCCAATTGAATACAATGAACCAGGAACCTTCCCTATTGTTAAAGAAAAACAAGAAATTTCAATTGTAGCACCAGATACAGCCTATATACTTGATTTAAATACAAATGACTTTACCAAATGGTTTGAAGAAAAAACAAATATTAAAGTAAACTATGAGCAAATTCCAGAAGAATCTTTTAAAGAAAAGAAAAATCTTATGCTTGCAACAGGCAATCTTCCAGATGCCTTTATGATGGGTGGATTTAGTAAAGAAGATGAAGTAAACTATGGTCAACAAGGTATTATTATTCCATTAAATGACCTTATTGAAAAATATGGTTATTATACAAAACAAGTTTTTGAGCAACAAGAACAGCTTCCAGCAGCAGTTACAGCACCAGATGGTAATATCTATTCTTTACCACGTATTAACGAATGTTATCACTGTATGTACTCTGGAAAAGCTTGGATTAACCAAGATTGGTTAGATAAGTTAGGATTAAAATACCCAGAAACAACAGATGAATTAGTGGAAGTGTTAAGAGCTTTTAAAACACAAGATCCAAATGGAAATGGTAAACAAGATGAAGTGGGAATTATTGGAAGTACAGATGGGTGGAATGCAAATCCTATTGATTTCCTTATGAATTCATTTGTATATAATGACTATGGCAAAAGACTAGGGGTAAAAGACGGGAAAATTTATTTTTCACCATTAACAGATGAATGGAGAGAAGGATTAAAGTTTGTTAATGAACTTATGGAGGAAGGTTTAATTGAAGCTACATCTTTAACACAACCTATGCAAGAAATGACAGCTTTAGCTAATAGTGAAGACCCAGTAATTGGTGTAGGGATAGGTGCCACACCTAATGATACAATAGGGAGTGAAGCATTAGGAAGATTTAAAATGTATCAACCACTTAGCCCACTTGAAGGACCAAATGGTGTAAGAACAACAATTACCTCACCAGGAGGCATTTATTCAGGTCACTTTGTTATTACAAGTGCGGCAAAAAATCCAGAATTAATCTTTAAATGGGTAGATTCTCTTTATAATCCAGAAGTTACAATGTGCTCTAATTATGGTATTGAAGGGCAAGAGTGGGAAGTAGCACCAGAAGGTTATGTTGGACTAGATGGCAACCCAGCTAAATGGGCTAAAATTCTAAAACCAGAAACAACAGGTGAGAAAAATACTGCAATGCCAAACGTTGCATTAGTTAACTTAACCGCAGATGTAAGAGCAGGGGAAGCAATTGATCCAAATGATGAAATGGCTCCATACAAAGGAGAAGCAATGCTCTTTTCTGCAACAAGAGATTACTATGAACCTTATGCACAAGAAGAATATCTTCCAAGTAGTATGTATATGTTACCAGAAGAGTTAGATGGATTTGCACAACTTCAAACACAAATTTTAGACTATGTAAAAGAATCAATGGGTGCATTTGCAACAGGTACAAGAGATATTAACGATGATGCAGAATGGGAAAAATACAAAAAAGAATTAGAAGCATTAAATGTAGCACGTTACTTAGAAGTACACCAAGCTGCATTTGATCGTACTAAATAATAAGATAGGAAGGAGGCTAGTAAATTTACTAGCCTCTTTATAATAAAGAATATAAAAGTCTATCAAGTATGTAGGAGAAGATAAACCAGATGAAAAAAAAGCAAAGTGTGGGGATCATAATTTTACTAGGACTTATAGGGATTTTGGTTATAGTAGGCATAAGCAGTATGAAGAAAATAGAAGAGCCTTTAGAAATTCAGTATTTTTATAATAACCCTTGTGGTTCTTGTAATGGGGAAGAAACATTTTATGAAATTTTTAATCAAGAAGTAGGAGATTTAAAAGAGCAAGTTAACTATCATATTACGACTTATAACATTTTTCAAGAAAGTGCTCTTAATGTATTTAAAAAAACATGCGAAGACTTACAGATTGATGAAAAAGAACGTAGAGTGCCTATGGTCATCGTTGGGGAGCAAGTATTAGTAGGTGATGAGACAATTGAGGAAGAAATGAGAGGTGCATTTCTTCGAGGGGAAAAAGAAAGTGCTTTTAGAGAGAATGAAGAAGCTCACCTGATTTATTTTTATACACAATCTTGTAAGGACTGTGAAAGAGCAAAAGATATTTTTAACCATAATGAAGCAATTCAAAATAATACAGTTCAGCTTATGGCCTTAGATATAGGAGAGAGTAATGTACTTGAACAGTTAAAAGCTTATTTTAAAGCTTATAAAGTAGAAGAAAAAGATCAGCAAGTACCTATTGTATTTTATGATAGTGGTTATTTATCAGGGTATGAAGACATTAAGCAACACTTACCAGAGCTTATTGAGCAAGGGAACTTGGATTCAAAAATTGATATAGAGCAAGGTGAAGAAGTGGAAGCACTTACCTATAAGGATTTACCTAAAGTTTTATTAGTAGGATTAGTGAATGGATTTAATCCATGTTCTTTATCCATGTTATTCTTTTTACTTTCTCTTATGAGTATAGGAAAGCCTATTTTAAAATTAGGAATAACTTATATTATAGGAAAAGTCACAACCTACTTTGCTTTAGGGACGATTTTTTATTCTGTAATGGGTGTTTTAGAACAAGGGTGGTTTAGAAGTTTAACAGCAAGTGTTAATATCACTATTATTGTGATTCTTTTTATATTAGCAGGTGTGAACCTTTTAGATTACTGGGCGAGTAGGCGTGAGCAATATGACAAGATTAAATTACAATTGCCAGTAGGTATGAGAAAGTTTAATCATAAGATTATTAAGGGTTTTAGCAAGTTTATAGATACAAAATATGCGATAGGAGCTATATTTATAGCAAGTATGATTGTATCAGCAGGAGAATTTTTATGTACGGGGCAAATTTATCTTGCGACCATTCTATATTTAGTAAAAAGAAGTGTAACAATAAATAGTATTGCTTTCTTAGCCTTATTCGTTTATGTTTTAGCAATGGTTATTCCTTTGACAGTTATCGTTATTGCTGTAAGCAAGGGGCAAAAAGTGATGATGATTTCAGAAGGATTTAGAAGAAATATGCCTAAGGTAAAATTAGTAAATGCAATTATTTTAATAGTGTTAGCTATCTTAATGATTGGGTTACAATAGTAGGATGTTTAAGAGGAAGAGTAAGTGTAAAATGAATAGGCTATGAAAAAGAGGCTTGCACAGAGTGAAAAGGTGCAAGCCTCTTTTGAATGTCATCTTATTGAGGAGGAAATTTAGCACATTGATTCTTTAATGCTTGATACAGAGAAGCTGAGTAGGTTTTGACCTGATCTTCTATACTAGGGTGAGCAAAGCTGAGGTGGTTTGGCTCACTAAGTGTAAGGCATGATTCTGAGTGAGGAAGAGATAACTCAGCCATTTTGTAGGTTGGGTCTTCTAAAACAAACCAGCTATAGAGAAGGTATTCAAAATAATTAAGATCATCTATAAGTTCTTCTGGTGTAAAGAAGCTACTATCACTTAAATACCATAGAGGAAGTAAGCCGTCTTCAAAGAGGAAGTTCTGGGCGAAGGCCTCTACTTGTGGTCCTAAAATAAGTGTGAAAAACTTTTGCATAGAAAAAGGTTCATGACTACCTAAGTTTAATAAAGTATGTAACATCT
>JAGAVZ010000261.1 GCA_017941635.1 Cellulosilyticum sp. | reverse complement strand
TTCTCTAAAGTACTTTTTTAAAATACTCTTTTAAAATATTCTTCTTAATACTTTTTCTTAAACCTCTTCTATCTTTCCACTCTTTTCATATTTCCTAACTTATTCTTTACTTTATTGATGTACTTATTAAAACACATCTAATTTTATCGATATATTATCTTCCGTCTCAATCACATTGGTCATTTCACCTAATAAGCGCTTAGCTTCCTTACAACCTGTCTCACTAATGGCATAGTAAGTCCACTTGCCTTCCTTACGGCTTGTGACAATTCCTGATTCCACTAGGATTTTCATATGATGTGATAACGTAGATTGTCCAATGTGAAGTGCATCTAATAACTTGCACGCACACTTTTCACCACTTTGTAGCATTTCTAAAATCATTAAACGATTCTCATCACAAAATGCTTTAAAGATTTTTGCTTTATAAAAAATACGCCACTACTAGTATACTGTTACTAGCCTTGTGGCGTATCTTATTCCTTACTCTATTTCAAATTCTTCTGTTGTCAACATACCCCAATATCTTGATTATCATAGTAATCCTTCCCTAGCTCAAACTCTTTATTTATCCTAATCCAGCTCAAAAGCCCCTGTATAAAGCTGATAATATTTACCTTTTTCTGCTATCAGTTTCTCATGGTTACCACGTTCAATAATACGACCTTGTTCTAGTACCATAATTACATCTGAATTTTGTACAGTTGATAATCTATGTGCAATAACAAATACGGTACGTCCCTTCATCAGTGCATCCATTCCTTTTTGAACAATGGCTTCTGTACGGGTATCAATGCTCGATGTGGCTTCATCTAAAATCATAACAGGTGGGTCAGCTACGGCAACTCTGGCAATGGATAAGAGTTGTCTTTGCCCTTGTGAAAGACCAGCGCCCCCACCAGTTAATACCGTATCATACCCTTGTGGGAGTCTCATAATAAAATCATGAGCATTGGCAATTTTAGCTGCTTCATAAACCTCTTCATCTGTTGCATCTAGATTCCCATAGCGAATATTTTCCATAACCGTTCCTGTAAAGAGATTCACATCTTGAAGGACAATCCCTAGTGAACGTCTTAAATCATCTTTTTTAATTTTATTGATATTAATGTCATCATAACGAATCTTACCATCTGCTAAATCATAGAAGCGGTTAATGAGGTTTGTAATCGTTGTTTTTCCTGCTCCTGTTGCTCCTACAAAGGCAATCTTTTGCCCCGGTTCTGCAAAGAGAGAAATATTGTGAAGGACAATCTTTTCTTCATTATAACCAAAGTCTACATCAAAGAATTTTACATCTCCATTTAACTTGGTATAGGTTACTGTGCCATCACCATGTGGATGTTTCCAAGCCCACATTCCTGTATGTTTTTTGGTTTCCACGATTTGTTCGTTTTCATATTTGGCATTCACAAGGGTTACATACCCTTCATCCACTTCTTCCTCTTCATCCATCATTTCAAAGATACGTTCTGCCCCGGCTAGTGCCATAACCACTGCATTAAGCTGCTGAGAAACTTGACCAATTGGCCCCATGAAACTTTTGCTAAGCTGTAAGAAAGAAGCGATGGCACCAACAGTTAAGCCTCCTATTCCATTAATGGCAAGGAATCCTCCGAATATAGCAAGTAACACATATTGCATATTACCGATATTTACCATAATTGGCATTAGGATATTGGCAAAGCTATTTGCCTTAGTGGCTTGCTGGCAAAGCTCTTCATTAAGCTTATCAAACTGAGCTTTGGCTTCTTCTTCATGACAAAAAACTTTAACCACCTTTTGACCATTAATCATTTCTTCTATATAACCATTGGTTTTCCCAAGCGAAACCTGCTGTGCAATAAAGTAGCCTGCACTTTTTCCTGCAATTTTTTTGGTTAAAGTCATCATTAAAAAGACAACTACCATAACCATTACGGTTAAATGCACACTTGTTGCAAGCATCGCAAAGAATACTGAAACAATGGTAATCACTGAAGCAAACATTTGTGGCAAACTTTGTGCCAACATCTGGCGAAGTGTATCTGTATCATTGGTATAATGACTCATTACATCCCCATGAGTGTGTGTATCAAAATATTTAATTGGTAGCTTTTGCATATGACTAAACATATCATCACGGATGGTTTTTAAAATCCCCTGTGCAATCACAATCATCGTGCGATTATAGAAATAAGTTGCCAGTACGCCTAGTATAGCAACAATTGCTACTAATAAAATAGTTCTCGTAAGTCCTGAAAAATCAGGATTCGTGGCACCAATAAGTGGTGTGATATGGTCATCAATGACAACTTGTAAAAACATCGTGCTTACGACTGAAGCAATAGATGACACTAAAATACTTATCAGTACAAAAATAAATGGAATTTTATAATCCTTTGCAATATAGGTTAATAATCTTGTAATCGTTCCTTTTGCATCTTTTAGCTGAGGTCTAGGTCTGCCCATCTTAGGGCCGCCCTTCATACCAGGTGCTCCCTTAGTTCCTGGGCCCATTGGCACATTTGCTTTTCCTTTTGGCATACCTTTATTGGTATTATGATTAATGCTGGCATTTGATGAATTAGTTGCTACATTAGGCTTCATGAGTCATTGCCTCCTTTGTTTGAGAATAATAAACTTCTTGGTAAATACTATTCGTTTTAAGAAGCTCATCATGGGTACCTACTGCATCAACTGCCCCATTTTCCATTACAATAATCATATCTGCTTCCATAATAGAACTGATACGCTGTGCCACAATCAGTTTTGTAGTATCTGGAATCTCATCACGAAAAGCCTTTCTAATGAGTGCATCTGTCTTGGTATCAACTGCACTAGTTGAGTCATCCAAAATGAGAATCTTAGGCTTTTTCAGCAACGCTCTGGCAATACAAAGACGTTGTTTTTGACCACCTGAAACATTGGTCCCACCTTGTTCTATATACGTTTCATATTCATTAGGGAATTTGCTTACAAACTCATCTGCCTGAGCCAACTTACAAACTCTCTTGATTTCTGCATCAGAAGCTTCTTTATTTCCCCAACGTAAGTTTTCATTAATCGTCCCTGAGAAAAGTTCATTCTTCTGAAGTACCATCGCTACTTCTTCACGTAATGCTTCAATATCATATTCTCTTACATCTTTTCCACCCACTTTTACACAGCCACTTGTGACATCATAAAGACGTGGAATAAGCTGAATCAAACTTGATTTTGAACTACCCGTTCCTCCAATAATCCCAACCATCGCTCCTGATGGAATAGAAAGATTAATATTTTTAAGACAGGTTTTATCTGGATCTTTAGAATAGCTAAAGTTTACATTTTCAAACACAATGCTACCATCTTGTATCTTGGTAATTGGATTTGCACCATTTACTAAATCACTTTCTTCTTCAATGACCTCCACAATTCTTTCTGCAGATGCCCTAGAAATAATAATCATAACAAACACCATAGAAAGCATCATAAGACTCATTAAAATCTGCATTGTATAAGAGAATAAGCTGACCAACTCTCCAGTTGTCATGTCACCTACTACAATCATACGACCACCAAAGTAACAAATACTCATTAGTGCCACATAAACAGCTGTTTGCATCATTGGCCCATTGAAAGCCAAAATCTTTTCAGCCGTAGTAAAGTGTTTATAGATTACATTAGAAACATCTTTAAATTTCTCATCTTCATTTTCCTCACGTACAAAGGATTTCACCACACGAATCCCTCTTAAATTTTCTTGTACCACATTGTTGAGTCTATCATAGGTTTTAAATACTTTTTCAAAGATTGGATGGGCACTAGTTGCCACCTTGAAAAGCCCAAAAGCTAAAAGTGGAATAATAATCACATAAATAAGTGCTAATTTACTATTAATCGTAAACGCCATAATTAAAGAAAAAATGAGCATAATTGGACATCTTACTGCCACACGAATAATCATTTGATAAGCATTTTGTATATTAGTTACATCTGTTGTTAATCTTGTAACCAAACTAGCTGTAGAGAACTTATCAATATTGGCAAAAGAATAATCTTGAACATGATAATACATTTTTTGTCTTAAATTCTTAGCAAAACCGGCAGATGCTCTCGCTGCTGATTGCCCTGCCAATACACCAAAAATAAGAGAAAGAATGGCAAATACAACTAGTACTGTGCCTAGCTTACCGATGATTGCCATATTTCCCACATCTATGCCCTTATCAATCATCGTTGCCATCAAAAATGGAATAGCCACTTCCATAATGACTTCCAATATAACAAAAACAGGTGTTAGTATAGAATCTTTCTTATACTCACCCACACATTTCATTAACTGCTTAATCATATATTCTCCAAAACCTCCCTATTCTTCGTACCGCTTTATGTTATAGGTACTGTATCATACTATTGATACATCATTTACCCTATTGATCTTATCTATAACAACTGTACGGTTACGAACTATTTTCTTCTATTTACTCTACTTCACCCATATGATCTAGATTGCTTTTCATTTTATCTACAATCTCCAAAAAGAGCATCAATTCCCCCTTACTTAACCCACTTATCAGTTTCTGCTCCACCTCCTGTATTTTAGTTGCAATCTGAGTCTGAATTTGTAGTGCTTTGGGCGTAAGAACCAATTTTTTGAGCCTTGCATCATGTTCCACACTTTCTCTAATAATAAGCCCCTTGTTCTCCATGAGCCTCAAAGTCTCTGCCACTGTAGAACGACGAATATGAAATGCCCTTTCGATATCCCTTTGAAAAACATCTTTTTCCTGACTTTGGCGATAGATATACCCAATAATCCAACCTTGTACACCAGTTATCTCATCAATATGTAATTCATTAATCTGCTCATCCAAATTTCTTCGAATCATTCTTGATAGCTCATTCAGCTGAAATCCAATTGCTTTTGTCTGCTCCATTTGATGCCTCCTTCTGTTAGGTTACTAACAATTATAGACTTCTTATGCTAAATGTCAATATTATCAAAATATTTAACATCTTTCTTAAAAGATTACTATGTATAGATAAACCAGTTAAAAACCTATTTATTCAACCTAGATTTTCTTATAAGTTTATACGCCTCGTAGCTTACCTTATGCTTTTCTTTTCTCCACTGCGCATTTGCCTGTTTAATCAGCATTTTACTCATTCCATTTTGCTTTGGATACACATAGACCTTTAACATACCATTTTCAAATACATTCCAATCCTCCTTAGAAAGCAACGCATAATCTTCCCATAAAGTTTCCCTATCTTCTCTTATAATCAACTGAATTTGTGATTGATTGGTCACCTTATAATAAAGTTTTTCAGTGCCATCCTCATATGCAATAAGACTCTTTAAAAATGGATGTGCCTCTGCCATCCTATCTATAATGGATTCTACCTCTTCATGTACAAAATCCTTTTCAATTTCCTCAAGCATTCCAAAGTGCATATTGGGACACATAAAATGTGCACGCTCTGTTATTAAATACTGTTTTTGCATAGTGTTGCCCTCCTCCTTATCACTACTTTAACTTAAAGTATTTGTTGAAGTATCCCTTCTAACATAATATCAATAACTTGTTTCTGCATTTCCTCTGGCTGCGACTGTAATCCAATCCATGCCTCATAAATAGAATGAAACAACTGCGATACAACTTGTGTATCATATTTAAATAAAACACCATTTCGCTCCAATGTCTTTACTGCATCAAATCCTTGTGCCCCATATTCTGCTAATCTCTGCGAAGATACTTTCCTTGCAATCAGTTCTACCGTTTCTGTATCAATATTAGTTAATATAGGATACTTACTCATCATCTGAGCCATCATAAAAAACACGATTCTTACCTTTTCCTTATCTGCTCTTGCATGATGCTCTATTAAAACTTCTTCTAGTGCATCAAAGATTTCCTTTTGTCTTTTCTGAGCAATATCCAAAAATAAATATTCCTTACTCTCATAAAACTTATAGAAGGATGCCTTGGCAATATTAACAGCCTTAATCAAATCATCAATCGTTACTTTCTTCAATCCATATGTAACAAATAGGCGTTCCCCTTCTTGCAGCAAGCACTGTTGGATTCGTGCTTTTCCCTGTTCACTAAATCTAGGCATACCGTCTCTCCCCTCCTTATATGAACTATTTTTCTAAATCAGTATATATAGTCTATATACAATAGCAAAATACGTCAATATAATTTTCTCTATTTTCAAAAATATGTCTCAAATCCATTTATATTTTTATATTAATTTACGAAATATATATTAGTTCCAGATATCTCAAATCTTATATTTAAAGGAAGTTTATACAAATGAGAATTGAAACAGAAGAGCTCATTATTCGTCGCTTTACTTTAGAAGATAAAGAAGAATGATACTAATGGTAATCCAATCTATTGGGATACCTATGTTTATGGCATTTTGAAAGAGGACTTATAATTTATATAACTAGACAGCCATTCGCCGAAACAAAAATAACGTATAAGTGCTTTTTCATAAGCTCTTATACGTTATTTTTATTATCAATGCTTTTCTCTTATTTTCTTAATTTCCTTTAATGCCTCTTCATATCGTTTAGATACCACATTTGGATTTCTACGCAAAATATTCATAGAACGTGTATAGGCTTTTTGTTTTAACTGCAAACTATTTTCTTTTTGATATGTAATCTTTTCTTTAAGCTCTTGTAAATCAGCTTTTAACTGCTTTATTTCTTTAGTTGGTACAATGCCCTTATCTTTAACATATACTTCTATCTGCTCTAAGTAGCTTGTAATTTTATCTGATAATGTTTGTAAAATAAGTTTTTTATATCTTGTTATCTCTTCTAAATGATTTTCTATATCTTGCTTATGGTGTTGCCTATTTTCTTGTGAACGTTCTAACTGAGCTTTAAAAGCTTCCTCATATTTCTTTTTCTCTTCTAGCAATTTTTCCTCTATCATCTGCTTACTTTGTAAAAGTTTTTCTTTGAGCTTAGTTGTATCTGTATCTACTATTGCAATGACTACATCTAAACGTTTTCTAAGCATTTGAATATCCACATTTGCTTGTGATAACTGGACTAGCATCTCTTTTAAATCCATTGCTTCGTTGAAAGACTGAGTTAAATCAACCATGACACCGCTAGTTATCCCCAATGCCAAAATCTCTTGTATGAATGGACTTAATAGCATAACCATAATTTCTATAGGGTGATGTAATACTTTAACCATTAAAATTGAAAATATCCCCCATGCTAAAGAACTGCTTAAACAAATATGTCCATGTAGATTAAAGGGTCTGTTACTATAGTCCCAATAACGCACCTGAAATAAAGCTCCCATTATAACACCTGTTACATATTCCAAAAGTGTAGCCCCTATCATTCCAAATATAAATACCAATCCTGTATTTTCTTTCACTGGAATAGTTACCAATAGAACCATAATGGCTCCTGAGCCATAAATCGGTAATAACGGCCCATGCATAAAGCCTCTGTTTACCCACTGCTTTTGTTTGGCTGAAACATAACACGATTCCCATATCCATCCTAGAAAACAATATATATAAAAAAATAATACCCACTCTGATAAAGTATAATAATACATTTCCCCATCTCCTCCAGTGTCTATACTTTTATTTT
Organism: Cellulosilyticum sp.; assembly: GCA_017941635.1. Classification (GTDB taxonomy): domain Bacteria; phylum Bacillota; class Clostridia; order Lachnospirales; family Cellulosilyticaceae; genus Cellulosilyticum. Next base: position 5,668 of record JAGAVZ010000261.1, on the reverse strand, counting down.
ACGTCAGTTCTATTTAATCATTCATTCAAATATTTAAGACCGCCTTTTGTGGTTGGCACACTATTTCTCCAATAATCAATATTTGTCTTAACTGCTTTAAGATAAACTTGACCTTTTGTACATTCATATAATCTTAAATTCACAGGTGTTTTCAGATAGTCCTGCCTTTTCAAAGCTTGCCTTATCATTATAATAACTCCAACCTAGTACACTTGCTGAATATCCTTGAGTGATTCCAAACTTTACATGATCGCCACAATCATGATAACCACCTATTAAGTCCATACCTACATCACTTCCATCCTTTATATAACAAGCACTTCTCCATGAAAAAGCATTATTTTCCCCTGCATCCTTACCACATTAATTGGCATCATAAAAAGTTACTGCATTTTGTAGGGCTATTCTGTACGGCTTTTCACTTTCTCTAGTCTGTACTGTCTTGGTATTTATTGGTGTTACCTTTAGACTTATTGGACTTTCAACCTGATGGCTTATTTCATTAGCTTTTAAACCATTATTATTTCCACAACCTACAAGATGAGTTACAGTAATACAGCCTACTAATCCCATTGCTATATATGATTTCATATGTATTTTCCTCCTCTTTATACTTTTATTTTATACTAATGCCTTTAAGCTGCTTATCGAAAAAAATACAATATTAAAAAGTTATCCTAAAATACCTTTTATTTAAAGGCATTAAAATAGGTGTAATTAAGTTTCCCTAATTACACCTATTTCTTATGGTTGCATTACTGCATCAATGACATGAATCACACCATTTTTTGCTTGTACATCTGCTACAATAACTTTGGCACCATCAATATATAAATCATTACCCTTTACTTCAATTTTTGCTGGCTTACCATTTAACATCTTAATATCTTGCCCATTTAACTTAAGGGCTTCTTGTGAAGATGTTTTTCCGCTTTTAACATGATAAGTTAATAAATCTGCTAATTTAGCCTTATTTTCTGGTTTTAAAAGCTCATCTAAAGTTCCTTTAGGTAATTTGTTGAAAGCTTCATTGGTTGGTGCAAAAACAGTAAATGGGCCTGCACCCTTTAAATCATCTACTAAATCTGCAGCCTCTAAAGCTTTAACTAATGTTGTAAGCTGTTTATTGCTTTGTGCCATTTGGACAATATCCATATTATTTGTTTGTCCAGATTGTGCCATCACACACATACTTGCTTGTAAAATCATAGCTACCACTAAAAGTGATGCGAAAATCAGTCTTCTTCTGTGTTTCATAATCTACTCCTTACTAATATATTTTTCAGAAGTATTTTACCCATTTATTTGATAATTATAATTTAAGCTCTAATTTTTACTTTAATAGAGATGATGTAGACTTCGACATTAAAACTAACACACTAAATTTCCTCCTATTTAGCACACTAGAATCTATATAAACAAAGAGTACCAAATCATTCATCATAATGCAGGCATTTTCACACAAAAATAGAATACTCTTGTTATATATTCAACGTGAGTATCCTATTCATCTTCTCTATTCTTATTGGTGGTTTTCCTATGCAGTCGTATAAGACACGGTTAACACCTTTAACTTCGTTTACAATTCTAGTAGTAACTTTTCCAAGTACTTCCCATGGAAGGTCAGCTGATTCTGCTGTCATGAAGTGACTTGTTGTTACTGCTCTTAATACTACCTTTAATGGTCTGCCTCTTTGTATGCTTCACGAAATAATTTCACTTCATCTACCACAGTATAGACATATAACCCTACTATACAAACTGCAATTAATCTACCAATCACACCAAAGATTGCACATATTAAAGCAAGCTCTAGCATTAGAAAGCCTCTAATTAAGGGAATAATAATAATCTCTGCTACAAGCTGTTTTCTAGACATTTGCACACCTCCTTGAGGTTATTACGCTCTGTCTTACTTGAAAATACTTTGCAAATTAATCTTCAACACTAAAAGGAGCAATTGAATCATTGCTCCTTTCCGTTTACTATATGATATTCTCACAGTTACTCTTCACACTTGCAATCACACCCATCAGCTCCCTCACATCCTGCATCTTGTCACTAAAGAGCGTCGTAATACTTCCAAGACTTCTGAATGGCTCTTCCATTAACACTTTATTATCCTCAATCATGCCATTTGTTACAATGTAGTCTACAATGAGCTTTACAAAATGTATTTGATTACTACTTAGTCTTTCTTCACTTAGGAATGCACTAAAGGCTTCATTAGCTGCCCCTCTATCTAAGCCTACAATCTTTCTCACAAGCCTTCCTACTGGCATCTCTCCAAATTCTTTGTCATACTCAGCTTTACTACCAATTTCTTCCCAAAGAATGTATTCTAGTGTCTTTAAATCCTCTTTTGTGAGTGGCTTATTATTACGAAGCTTATAGATAGCTAAGTCACTTTCATGTGCTCTTAGATAGGATTCCACTTTCTTACGATAGTCTTTAAGGTCATTAGTGTTATACATTGCTTTATTTTCAGCAACTTCTATGATTTCATCTCTAAAGTCTGTATAGTAAATAGTTCGTGTTCCTTTATCAATAAACTTAATCAAATCTCTCAAAGCTTCTCTTACTTCTTCAAGTTCAAAAATATCTGCACTCTCCCAGAACTCATCCGTCTGTACTTTCTCAATGATATACCTTTGTTTCATAACCTGTGGAATTGTACCAAGCTTTGATAGCTCCTCTGCAGTTTTTACAATGTGCTTAATTGGCCTCGTTGCATTCTTGCTCTCAAGATACGCAAGGTCAACTGTATAGATAAGATAGTCAAGGCGCTTAGCCAGTTCATCCTCATCAAGCCATGTAATTAGTGGTGAAATGTGTTCTTTTAGTTCACTGACTTCCTTTGTTTCAAGGCATTGCCAAGGTGCATCTGCTCTATAAGTCTCTACATACTGCTGATGAAGTTTCACTCTAAAACTTGTATCATTAAGGTTTCTAATTGCTTGCAAGAGCTCTTCTACTGTATTTTTTCGATACTCAATATACTCCTCTTCTTGATACTTCATCTCTTGAAGTGCCCTAACCATCTCTACCTTAGTATTAAAGATTTTTTCTGTTAAACTCTCTGCAATACCTGTTTCCATCCCTTTTGGATTGGCTCTAAAGAAATCAAAGTTATTACAGAAATCAAAGATAAGGAACTTGTCTTTATCTTGTCCTGCTCCTAACAGTGCTTTACAGAGTCTCGTTCCACGACCAATCATCTGCCAGAACTTAGACTTAGAACGAACTTTCTTAAAGAAGACCAAATTAAGTATCTCTGGAATATCAATCCCTGTATCCAGCATATCCACTGATACTGCAATCTGTGGCATTTTTTCCTTTGTGCTAAAATCATCAATGAGGGTATCTACGTACTTGATACTGTAATCAATCTGCTTAATAAAATGTGAACCATACTCTGGATAAATGGTATTAAATCGCTTCACAATAGCTTCGGCATGGCGACTATTCTTAGCAAAGATAATGGTCTTACCCAGCTTGTCCCCGCCCTCAACCTTGATACCATTTTCCATTAGTTCATTGAGTACCCTATCAATGGTATTGGCATTAAAGAGCCATTCATTAATGGCTTCACTGCCTATGGTATCCTCTATATTCTCATCCTCTTCAAATTCCTGATCAAAGGTCTCTTTTTCTTCTTCACTCAGCTCATCATAGTGAATACCATCTTCCATAATTTTGGTCTTAATCTCTCTGGTTCTGTAATCCACCAAATAACCATCGTCAACAGCCTTTTCTAGCTCATAAGCATAAGTCGGCACGCCACTTTCTAATTCAAAGATAGTGTAAGTATTCTTATCAATCTCATCCTTTGGTGTGGCTGTTAACCCTATAAGCATGGCATCAAAGTACTTAAAAATATCTTGATACTTCTTATAAATACTTCTATGACTCTCATCAATAATGATTAAATCAAAGTGGGCAGGTGTGAAAAGCTTTCTACCATCTTTGCACTTAGCCTCATCAATGGCATTCATCATCGTTGGGTAGGTTGAAAATATCATACGTGATTGCTCTGGATTATCCTTGTTATCTAGCAGATTGCAAAGTGTTAGATTAGGGAGTAGATTGTTAAAGTTCTTCTTTGCTTGCTTCACCAATGCTTTTCTATCTGCTAGAAATAAGATGTTTTTGACATAGTTATGTTTCATCAGCACATCCACAAGAGAGATAGCTGTTCTTGTCTTACCACTTCCCGTTGCCATGACTAAGAGCATTTTACGATGTTTACTCATTACTGCATTACATACTGCCATAATGGCTTCTTTTTGATAATAACGATTGGAGATATTATCATTAATCTGTACATTGGTTAATGGCTTCTTACTCGTTCTTCTATCCACCATGAGTTGTAACTCTTCTTTGGTAAATATCCCTGCCACAGGTCTTTCTGGAAAACCTTCTGCATCATTTGTAAAATTGATTTCAAAACCATTAGTTGTAAAGATTAGGGGTCTTTGACCATATTGATTATGTAAGCAGTCAGCATAAAGCTTAGCCTGCTGGGAACCATTACGTGGATTAACAGAGGTCTTCTTTGCTTCTACTACTGCTAAAGGCTTACTGTTGTTCCCATAGAGCACATAGTCCACAAAACCTGTTCCAGAAGCATTAGGCATTCCCTGTACTGGTACTTCTGCCACACAGTCCTTGCCAATCTCCCAACCTGCTAGTTTCAGTTCAATATCTATGTATCTCTTTCTTGTTTCAGCTTCACTGATCTGATTTACTTGGAAGTCATAGTTTTGCTTACTTGCCATTCTTTGAGCAGTCATTGCCGCTCTAAGCTCTTCATTTTCCTTACGGATTTCCTCAATACGTTTATCCTTGCTGCTTAGGCGTTCATAAAGGTCTTCTAACTCCTGTGGTCTTACGCGCTTTTCATGACCTATTTCTAATAAGCGCTCATTAAAATCCCCAACAGGATTACCTTGTGAATAGCAGTAATCAATCCACTTCACCAGCTCATGTAGATTTCTAAGAGAAAGTACTGCTTCATCTCTTGTAATCATTGCATTAGTATGAACAGCTGTATTTCCTAGCCTGATGATGTACTTAATCAGAGGAAATAACTTAGGCTCAATAATCTGCCTAAAGGTTGGCTCATGAATGAGCGCTGAAATATTATCTTGATAAGGCACGGTGAGGTCATTATCAAAACTATACACCCACTTCACCGCAAGTTCTGCGGCACGTCTTGATAAAATTGCACAAGTAGCAGGAGAAATAGCAAGACTCTTCTCTGCCTCAATGCTACTGTCTGCAAATGAATTAAACTCTTCCTTAAACTTCAAAAAATCAAAGTTAGTACACATGAAATTCCTCCTCAAATTTTATTCCATGCTGTCCAACTTAGGTGTCAATTTGTATTTTTTATTATTGGTATAAAGTATTTTATCAAATACATTTTAGCCCTAGTATTAAAATAAGCCTTTCTTTTCTTATCTCCTCTACTAGAGCTATCTGTATGATATTTATGAATTATACTTTTTTCTTAATTCCATTACTGTTTCTAATGGTAAACCTGTTTTTTTACTAATCATTTCATTATCTAATATATCTAATAAGTTACTAGCTACTTCATAAATGCCTTGTTGAATGCCTTGTTGAATACCTTGTTGAATACCTTGTTGAATACCTTGTTGAATAC
>JAGAVZ010000030.1 GCA_017941635.1 Cellulosilyticum sp. | reverse complement strand
CATATCAATATTTTGAGTTTCTTCGCCCATAGCCATTTTAGTCTTGCTATCTACTTGCATTGTTAGACTAGGTGCGTTTATAACTTTCATATTCATATCCATGTCCATATTCAACTCTTGTCCTTGACTTGCTACTTTGAAATTTATATCTGTTACTGCTTCATAACTTTTTACTTCTGCCATTTTATTTGAAACGCTTGTTAAAAGTTCTTGTGGATTAATCGTAAGCGGTCAATAACTTAGGCGGATTTACAACCTATATATTTGAACTCATAATTGGAGTAACACAAATGTTAGAGCATTTTACTACAGTTTTCTTTTGAATTTTTACAAAGGTGGAGTATTTTACTGCAATTATGAGGAGGCATTTTTATGGCAAATAGGAGAATCAATCTCCAGGAAAAATTGAAATTAATTAACGAATGTCGTCAAAGTGGACTTTCAGATTATCGTTGGTGTAAGGAAAATAACATCAATCCCAGCACTTTTTATACTTGGATCAGCAGACTAAGAGATGAGGCATGTACTACTGTGCCTAGAGCTCAAACATCATCATATCCAGCAACTACATCTCAAGATGTGGTGCGTGTAGATATTATTTCTGATACTCAAACTGTTATCAAAAAGACTTCTAATAGCACTAAGCACCTTAGGACTCAAGATATTGATGCATCTATTGAAATTTCAATAGATGACATCAACATTCGTGTAAATAATAATGCAAACCCATTACTTCTTACACATCTCATTGAAGCTTTGAAAGGGACATCATGTTAGGGGATATTTCTGGTGTGGATGCCATCTACATTATCTGCGGATTTACCGATATGAGAAAATCTATTGATGGATTATGTAGCATTATTGAAGGACAGCTGAAGATGGATCCAAGCCAGAATGCTCTTTTTCTCTTTTGTGGAAGACGCCGTGATAGAATTAAGGCTCTTTATCGTGAATCAGATGGATTCGTCCTCTTATATAAGAGGTTGACTTCTGAAGGAAGTTATAAATGGCCGCGTAATAAATCTGAAGTTAGAAATCTTACTTGGCGAGAGTTTGATTGGCTAATGAGTGGTTTAGAAATAGACCAGCCTAAAGCAATCAAGTAACAAATTCACTAAAAGTTTTCTCAATGTTTGAAATTTTACTTAGCTATATGTTAAAATATATGTAAGATAAAAATGAAACATGGAGGAAAAAAGTTGGCTACTTCTGCAAAAGAACTTCAGTTTAGAGAATTGAAGGATACAATCGCACAATTGAATCAATCTATAGCTGCTCAAAGTGAACTAATTGTATCACTTCAAAAATCACTCGAAGCGGCTCAACTGAGTAAAGCTGAAGATGAACGTGAAAAATCAGTTTTAAAAGAGCAGATAGATTATTTGACTAAGAAACTATTTGGCACCTCAAGTGAACGCCGTCATAATGAAGTTGAAGGCCAGATCAACCTATTTAATGAAGCTGAACAAGAAGTAGCTCAAGAAACTCAAAATACTTCTGAAGAGATTATTGTAAAAAGTCATAAACGTAAGTCTAAAATCACTTTAGATGAAAAGTTAAAAGGAATCCCTACTGAAGATATCCTTATTCCATTACAAGAAGAAGAACAGTTTTGTCCAGAATGCGGTACAAAACTTGAAGTAATAGGAAAAGAATTTATTCGTCACGAGCTAGAATATATTCCTGCTCGCGTGAAGGTAAAGAAATATTATAGTGTCCATTATGGATGCCCAGAATGTAAAAAAGAAGATATGCCAGTGATTATCAAGGCCCCTAAAGAGCAAGCACTGATCAAGCATAGTCTTGCATCATCTACTGCTGTGGCATGGACAATGTATCAAAAGTATGCTAATGGCTTGCCTCTATATCGTCAAGAAAAAGACTGGAAACAGTATGGCATAGAACTTAGCCGTAATACGTTAGCTCACTGGATAATCTACTGTTCGATGAATTATTTCAAACCTATGTATGAGTATTTTCATCGTAAACTCGTACATCGAAAGTTTATTATGGCTGACGAAACGAGGATACAAGTTTTAAATGAAAAGGATCGCAGAGCAGAAACTGATTCATTTATGTGGTTGTATCGCTCAGGAGAAGATGGACTTGAAAAGATTATCTTATATGAATATAGTCCAACAAGATCCGGTGAAAATGCAGCAACATTTCTAACTGGTTTTCAAGGCTATTTGGCTTGTGATGGTTATCAGGGATATAATAAAGTACCTGGTATTAAACGTTGTTGCTGTTGGGCACATGTTCGAAGATATATGATTGATGCAGTGCCTAAAGGGCATCAATATGATTATAGTAACCCTGCTGTTCAAGGGGTTGAATTTTGTAATAAACTTTTTCAGTATGAAGATTCTTTTAAAAAGAAAGGATACTCATATGAAAAAATCAAAGAAATGCGTCTCCAGAAAGAAAAACCTATTCTAGAGGCCTTTTGGTCATGGGTAGAAAATCAACATCCAGTACGTAATAGTCGGCTGGATAAAGCGGTACAGTATGTAGTCAATCGAAGACCATACCTAGAAACCTATCTTGAGGATGGTCGTTGTAGTTTTTCTAATAATCTAAGTGAAAATGCTATACGCCCATTCACAGTAGGACGTAAAAACTGGTTATTTAGTGATTCTACAGCTGGTGCTGAAGCCAGTGCAATAATCTATAGTATTGTTGAAATGGCTAAAGCCAACAACTTAAACATCTATAAGTATTTAGAGTACCTTCTGAGGAAGAGACCAACTCAAGAAATGACAGATCTTGAACTTGAAGATTTAGCACCATGGCATCAAGAAGTGATTAATGAGTGCAGTAATTAAATTTAGAGTAAAATACTCCAGTTTACAAAACAAAAACGTAAACTGGAGTTAATATTTTATATACGTCAGATTATTGATCGCTTACACCAAACGTATCAACCATCCAATAGTCATATGCTTCTACAAATTTATAAAATGAACTCATTATTTGTGTTCTCCTTCATCTTCAT
>JAGAVZ010000260.1 GCA_017941635.1 Cellulosilyticum sp. | reverse complement strand
CCTCCTAAGCGGTAGGCCGCTGGTTCGATTCCAGTCGGGAACGGTAAAAAGCTAATGATTAGCATGATAAATGCTGGTCATTAGCTTTTTTTATTGCAGTATGTATTCTATAGATATATGAACTAGTTTAGTGTTTCAAAGCTTGTATTAGATAGAACAAAGTTATTTTTGATACCAGAGGTTAGATAGATTTTTTTGTCAGTAGTAATAAAAATTGCATCAATGCCCTCTAGGTTTTCTATGAAATCAATGCCTGCCTCTACGCCTAGAGCAAAGGTTGAGGTAGAAAGGGCATCTCCATCTGTGGAAGAATCACTAATAATAGTGACACTTGCAAGTTCGTTCTTAAAAGGATAACCAGTCTTAGGGTCTAGAAGATGATGATAGGTCCTCCCGTTTTCATCTGTAAGATAACGTTCATAGATACCTGAGGTAACAATTGATTTATTGGTTAATTGCAAGGTACCAATAATAGTACCTCGTGTATCAAAAGGATTTTGGACACTAATGTTCCAGGGCTCATTATTAGGTTTATCACCTAAAGCGTAGATATTACCACCAATATTGATAATGGCATGTTCCACACCGCTATTACGAAGAAGTACAGCAATCGCATCGGCAGCGTAGCCTTTTCCAATTCCGCCTAAATCAAGTTGCATCCCTTTATGTTCCAAGTAGACTGTTTGGGCATCTGAGTTTAAAATCACATAATCATGATTAACTAAAGGAAGTTTTTCGTTAATTTCTTCTTGAGAAGGTACTCTAGCAGATGGAAAGCCAATATTCCATAATTTCACGATAGGGCCTATTGTAATATCAAAAGCACCAGAGGTCAACTCGCTGTAATATAGACTTTTTTCAATAAGATTAAAAGTAGCTGAATCAACTTTGATGGATGAAAGACCTGCATTCTTATTAATAGCATCAATAAGCGTATTATCTTTGTTAATGCTTAGAGTCATCTCAAGCTCTCTTAATTTATTAAAGGCATTATTAAGAATTTCATCAGACTGATGGTCATAGAGCTTGATGGAGACAATGGTTCCTAGAACATAATTTTGTTTTTCTAAGTAGTCTGTATTAGAAGCTTTAGATAGCGTGCATCCGGTAAGTGATAGAGACAAAAATGAAGTAAGTAATAGAATCAATATAGGTATGTAAATATATGAGTTTTTATGAGTAGTGTGCATGTTTCCCTCCTAAAATAAATTGCGAGATGAAAAATGTTGTGCAATAATGAATATTATACACAAATTTGTTCTTTGTTAGAATAAAATATAGGAATATAAAAATAGAATAAGATAAATCTTATAAAGAAAATGAGATAGTGTAGGAGTAAATATGAAATATGAAATAAAAAAATGGGATTTAATCATTATTTCGGGGCTCTTTGTTATATCTTTTCTGCCATACATAGGCATTAAGACCATTATTGGTACACAGGCTGAAAGTATATATGCTTATATCACCATATCAGGTGAATTATGTAAAGAAATTCCCTTAACAGGGCAGATGAGTCAAAAGCAAATAGAAATAGAGAATGAATACGGTAAAAATACTATTATGATTGAGAATGAAAGCATTGCTATAATAGAGTCTGATTGCCCAGATCATTTGTGTGAAGAATTTGGTTTTAAAAATACAGTAGGAGATATTATTGTATGTTTGCCACATCAGCTTTATATAGAAATTAAAGGGAATAAAAGTTCACAAAGCCAAGTGGATGCAAAGGTATATTAGGAGAAACATATGAAAAAGACAAGACATTTAATGTATTTATCCTTATTAGTAACAATGGCATTGGTTTTAAGCTTGGTAGAAAGAAATATACCTGTCCCCTTTATGACACCAGGTGCAAAGCTGGGACTAGCAAACCTAGTAACAGTATTGGCGCTATATTCATTATCAAAGAAAAAAGATATAATGATGATTATTGTTAGTAGGTTACTTTTAACAAGTATATTTGGTGGCAGTATATCAGGACTTATGTATGGTACTATGGGGGCATTATTAAGTTTTAGTGTGATGATAGTCATTAAGGGCATATTGAAGGATAAAGTGAGTATGATCGGGGTCAGCGCAGCAGGGGCAGTATTTCACAATATTGGTCAAGTAATGGTTTCTATATGTATTGTACAAAACATTGGTGTGATACTCTATCTTCCATTTTTATCAATCGTGGGAATTGTAACTGGGATTTTTAATGGAATAGCAGCGAATTATATCATTACATATATTTATCAATTACCAATGTTTAGAGAAAGTATGAGAGATATAGTAAAAGTGAAATAAGAGAATCAGGTATTCAATGAACTAGGTTAAAAATGTGTAATTTTGAGTATTGTCTGAAAATGGGAAGTGTAATACAATAAAAGCAAATCGAAGTATACATTATAGGAAACAGTCAATATAAGAAGGAGGAAGTAGATGATGGGGATGATGTTATTAAGCATTAGAAAATCAAATCAATCACCAAAAATGCTCTAGACAACACAGGAGTATGTTGTAAGCGATTTGTTGTGTAGAGCAAAATAATTTATATGCAGTACTAGGCATATAATGAAATCGCACAGGATATATGACTGTGTTGTACTCCCAAAAGTATATATTTTGAGAGGAGCAAATCACATGCCATATATTAATGGAAAAGAAGTCCTTCCTATGGAATTATTACAGGAAATTCAAAAATATTTTAAAGGTGGCGTTATCTATATACCAGATGTGGAAAATAGTCGTAAAGAATGGGGTACAAAGACGAACACACGAAGTATATTAAAGGAAAGAAATAGTGAGATTAAAGCAAAGAAAAAAAGTGGTATGACAATTCCGCAGCTTATGGAAGAATATCATTTATCCTATGACTCCATCAAGAAAATAGTTTACTGTCAATAATATAAAGAAATAACTCCTATTCAGAAATCTAAAGTAGTAAGCACCAGTGATTTGATGAATGGGAGTATTTTTGTGCAATAAACAAATAAAAAGAAGAAGTACACTAGTAATAAAAGAGGAGAAAATATATGCTATAAAACAAAAGGTAATAAAGGATTCATATACAACAATAGAGACAAGAAAAGAAGAGAATCATAAGGGGGATGAGCATATGCAAGAATTATTACAAGCTATTTTAGAGTGTGAAGAGGCATATCTTAATTGCTTCTGTGAAAAGGTTAAGGAAGAAAATTATATAAGATACACAGATGCTTTATTACCTGATATGTATGCCTATAACTTTATAGAAGTAGGTGATAAAGTTACTAAAGAGACATTAAAAGAGTTGATTCAAGCTGAAACACAAAGAAGCATTGATAATAAAGCTAGATTTTGTAAGATTAAAGTGCCAAAGTATCCACAAGAGCCGGTAGTAAGTTGTAATGGGAAGAGTCCAGAACAGGAGACGCTAGGGACGTATCTTTGTAATCTGGACTTAGTAAAGAATTGGCGTCAGGTGACAGCTTGTGAGGTTAAGAGAATTGCAAATGGGAGACAAATAGAAGAATTAATTGCATTAGATTTAATTCAGGATGAGGCAACTTGTGGTGCAAGCTTCTGTAAGCGTAGGGCAATAAGAAAGGGACAGGTTTACATATCAGATACAGGATGCGATTCGTATATTTGTTATTACGATGGTAAGCCGGTAGGTAGCTGTGATTTATTTATAAACAGAACTATAGCAAAGATTGAAGACTTTTCGGTAAGTCCAGAGTATCAAAGAAAAGGGATTGGTACGACTATACTTAAGGCACTCGTTGAAAGAGCACAAGAACAAGGGGCAAAGAATGTGTACTTAAATACAGAAGAAGATGATACAGCAAAGGAAATGTATATGAAACTAGGATTTACCAAGGTAGCAGAGTTTTATAGTCTAATTTGGGAGCGATTATAGATAGAATTGATACAAATAGCATACACTAGCACTAGTAACTAAGGATTAAGGAGCAAATGGCTAGTGAAAAGAGAGCATAAAATCACTGTAGGTTACAAAGAAATTTTCCAAAAGGGCACCATTACGCTGTTAATTACATTTTGTGCTGGTGCCTTGTTTGGTAGAGAGAATATGATGATTGCCTTTGTACTTGCATTAGGGTCTAGTAATTTAGCCAAACAAAATTTAAAGGTCAAAACGTTTTATAAAGCGTGTAGATTAATTTTTATAGACAGTTTAATTGTTTGTATTGCCTATATTGCGTCATTAAATGTGTGGTTCGCCATTCCTATTAACTTTATTACCATTTTTCTCATTATGTATCTTAATGTCTCGCTGCATAATCAGACAGCTTATAAGACATTTATGATGTTATATGTATTTTGTCAGTATGGTGCCATACCTTTAGTTGAGTTACCGAGTAGAATAGCCATGGTTATCTTTTCTGTAACCATTATGGTGAGTACGATTTTCTTAGAGCAAAATAACATAAAGTTACTTCTATCACCACAGATAGGAACAGCTTTTGGCTTAATAGGAAAGCAACTCATCTTAATGAAACAAGGCGGTTGGGATCAACGTATAAGTGAAGAAGTTAGTTCTCAAATGAATGATTTAGCAACGGTTATTTATGGTTCTAGTTTTAAGCGTTATTTCACGACATTTATTGGTAAGGTCAATTTTAAGTTTTATCTTACAATAAGTTACCTCAACTTTGTGCTGATAGAAATAGGTACACAGGGAATGAATCAACTTTTTACCAATAAGGAAATTGAAGATTCTGTTTGTTTATTTGAAGGAATACAAAGTTATTTTAGAAGATATATTGTAAGAGCAGAACTTATTAATGCCTTAAGTATTTATCTCAGCAAACATCCAAAACAGGAAGGGATAAAAGCCGAATTATGGGAAAGCATTTTTTCACTGAGTGAATGTTTTCAAGAGTTAGATGAAATACCTCATCACAAAAAACATCAGGTTTATGAAGAGTGGGAGTATAGCCACCTCAAACACATTAGACGTACGATTGGACAATATTTTAGACCCCAAAGAATGCGATTTAATTTTGCCATGAGAATGGGGACTGTATTAGCTATATCACTGCTTTTAGCAGAGATTTTGGGATTTTATAAAATCATTTGGGCTGTTATACCGATTATGTCTATTACACAACCATATGTAGAGGATACCCATAAGCGAAAAATAGACCGTTTAGAAAGTAATATTATTGCTGCAGTAGTGATTACAATTGTACTTAATGTGGTGAAATTAGAATGGTTTATTATAGGTATTTTGATTGTGTCATTTTATCTGTATTATGCGTATAAGGATTATTATCATATATCCCTTTTTTTAACTATTATTTCTATGTGTATTTCTACAGTTAATGCAGGTATCAATACATTATTCTTTTACCGAATTATTTATGTAGTAATAGGGGTCATTGTAGTAGGGATTACAAGTAAGCTTGCACCTTATAGGATAGAAGATGGTATAAAGGAGCTTATCAAAGAAATCCAGTATGTGAATCAAGTGTTGGAAAGAGAAAATGAGCTTATCGAACAAGGCGAGGGAGACTTAAATGTAATTAGAGAAAATGTTATTTATTCTGCAGTATTGTGTCAAAAGCTTTATGTGAGAAATAAACAGTATCAAGATGAAAAGGTGATAGAGCTTATTCGTGAGCATATTGAATCAACTATCAGACTAAGTTATAAGGTATTAAGAAATAGAGCAAGATAAAGAGTATATAGAATAATAGGAGAGCAGTAGGCTAAGTAAGCCTGCTGCTTATTGTTTTTTATAAAGAATGGAGAGGCATTTATTACAACTACAGGAAAATTGATGATAAATAGTGGGAATTTTGTAACTGTGTATTTATAGATAAGTAAAAAAGTTAAGAAATAATAAATTCAGTCTATAGTGGATGGTAAGGGGATATAATAGAAAAAAATTAGATTATAATGAGGAGGCATTTAGTGTGGGGGATAAAAAGAAGATTAGTGGAAAGCTAATTGGCATTATTGTGGCGGTAGTTGCAGTACTAGGAATTGGAATTGGTATTTTTGCTTTTGAGGGACAAAACAAATCAGCATTTAAAGCATTAAAAGGAACACCGGAAGAAATCGTTACACAAGCTTTGGCAAATACAAGTGCAAAAAGCATAGAAGAACAAAATATGATGAACACAAAACTTGGTTCTAATCAGGTAGGCAAAATCTTGGATGAAAAGGCAACAGAAATGGATTTTAAGGTGGTTTTAAAAGACATTTCAGGAGTAGAAGATGCAGAAATATTAAGTGCCTATATTAAAGATATAGGTTTATCAGGAAATCTTCAAACCACAAAGGATTATAATAAATTTAATGGAAATTTAAAATTAACACAAAGTGGGATTGAACTTTTAGGACTATCTGCCTATAAAGAAGAGGACGAATTTGGAATTAGTATTCCAAGAATTTTAGATGCACCATATGCGATTAAGTTATCTTCATGGCTTGATGATTACAAAAACTCAGCGTTATATAATTTATTAGGTGATGGGGCAGAAATAAACGAAGAAGATATTAATCAAGTCACAGAAGTAATTGAGGCTTTAGGAGAATATATGACAGGTGCTATGAATTTATCTATGAATGAAGAATTTATGGCACAAAACGAAGCATTACAAGTTCAGTATATCAAAAATGCAAATATCGAAAAGAATGGTACACAAAAAGTCACATTAACAGATGGTAGCGAAGCAGAGTGGAATATCTATAGTGGAACACTTTCTGGTCAAGAAGTAGTCGATCTATTCAATAAAGAAATAGAGCTCCTTATGAACTTAGATTTTGCTAGAAATTATTTTGAAGTTTTAGCAGAGCAATCAGGTTATACGGTAGATGAAATGTTAGAAGAAATGCAGGCAACCATAAGTGAAGATAGTATGACAACTATTGATATAGATTTCTTGATTGATGATACTTATTTTAGGGGAATTAAGTTAGGGATCAATAAAGAAGAAAGACTATATGACCTTACAATACAATATACAGGAGCAAAATACTTATTAGATGGTATTGATGTAAATTTAGTAGGTGTAGCAGAAGAAGTATCAGGTAGTATGGATGTTGTCTTTAAGCAAAACTTAGGAGATAAAGCAGATCAGTATACTCAAAGTTTAACTTTTGCTTTGGGAGGAGATAGCATAGAAGCCGTAACCATGAATTACAATTATAAATATGATACAAAAGCAGAAGAAGATAATTTAGAAGTAGATTTAAATGTAGCAGTAGATGAGTTAGATATGATTAACTATAATGCTACAGGTACAAAGACAATAGAAAATAAAGAGGTTACAACAAACTTAACCAATGCTGCTTTAATCGTTAATGATGGTACTCAAGATTGTACGATTAATTTTAGTTTAGGATATGGCATAAAGGGGATTGAAGATAAGGATATTGTCATTGAAAAAACTGGTGTGAAGTACTTATTGGAAATGACCCAAGAAGAAATCCTAAAAACACTTGAAACAATAGAAACTAATATTCAGTCATTTGCATACGGATTAATATAGAAAATAAATGGTTTGAAAAAGTCGATAACCACTATGGAGATGATTGTGTAATTAAAATACTAGACTGAATACTATGCTCATAATATAGTAGGCTATTACAATACTAGACTATTAAAATAAAAGCTATAGAATGAACAGGTTATAGAAAGAAGTATGTATAAATTAAAGAAGATGTTACAACGATAAATTATATTTCAATCACTTTAGATAAATATCTAAGAGAGGAAATATACTGGGTCACAATGTAACATCTTTTTTATATTGCTATATAACTTTCGCTTCATACGAAATATGGAACTGTGTAAGAAGGTAATTACGTTGTATAATAAGAGTAGAATGAAATGAGCGATTTAAATTAACAGGAGGAGAAGACTTTGATTTTTTCTACATTGGAGATTAAAGGTGATAGTCCGATTTATGAACAAATTGAAAAACATATAGAAAAAGCAATTCAAACAGGAGCACTTATCAAAGATAGTAAATTGCCTTCTACAAGAGAGACAAGTAGTGTGCTCAAGGTAAGCCGTAATACAGTGATGACTGCATATGAAAACCTAGAGAGTAGGGGGATTATTTATAGTGTCAAAGGAAAAGGATCATTTGTAAAAATAGCTAACCAAAGTAGTGACCAAGGAATTCAAATCGACTGGAGTAAGAAACTTAGTCATTATGGAACAACCTGTGAAAATATGGATATTATCAAGACAGAGTATCGCTATGAAAAAGGTATGATTTCATTTAAGAGTATTGCACCAGAAGGGAATTTATTTGATACAGAAGAATTTAAAAGAGCATTTCTAGATGTTATTTCAATGGAAGGAGAAAAGCTACTCAACTATGGTTATGCACAAGGGTATAGAAGATTAATTGATTACTTGATGGAATATATGCAGGGAAAAGGGGTTGAGCTTAAAGATAAAGATATTCTAGTAACCAATGGTTTTACAGAAGGATTAGATATTTTATTATCAGCTTATACGGTGCCAGGAGATAAAGTGATTTGTGAGATGCCAACTCACCATACAACTATAAAAATGATGAAAGCATATGGGCTTGAGATTATAGGTGTATCTATGGATGAGCAAGGTGTTAGGGTAGATGAGCTTGCAGAGAAGATTATAGAGCATCAGCCTAAGTGGATATATCTTACCCCTTCCTATCAAAATCCTACGGGGATTGTAATGAGTCCAGAAAGAAGAAGGGAAGTATATAAAGTACTAATTCAATATAAAATGACTTGTATAGAAGATGGTTTTAATGAGGAATTATTATATTCTGGTTCTCATGTTATGCCGCTAATAGCTTTATCGGGTAGTAGTAATAATATTATTTATTTAGGAAGTCTATCAAAGATTTTATTTCCAGGGTTACGCCTAGGATGGATTATGGCAGATAAGAATTGCATTAGTATACTTGAAAGTGTAAAGCGTGCAAAGAATATTCATACTTCATTTTTAGATCAAGCTATTTTTGTGCAGTACATGAGTAGTGGAGCATTTGAACGCTACGTTAAAAAAGTACGTAAGTATTATAGAGATAGATATTTGTTTATGATTGAAGAAATAAAGAAGTATATACCATATAAGAAAATTTATGGTGAAGGTGGTCTTCATGTTTACATTACTCTAAACGATAATATAGATACAAGAGAACTTCTTGAACAGTGTTATGCAAGAGGTGTTTTATTTATGCCTGGAGATATATTTATGGCTAATCAGAGTAGGACATCCAGTTTACGATTAGGATTTGGAAAATTAGAACACCATGAGATTGTCTCAGGTTTAAAGATTATAAGTGAAGAAATACAACGATTTACAAATGATAAATAGTAAAATCATGTTTTTGTTCCATGTTAATACAGCATATGATATAATTTACTTCATAAATCATAATATAATGATAATAGAGTTGTGTGACGTGATAAAATGGGGCATAACATATAAAGACATTTAAATACGAGGTGAAAATATGGCAAGAATTATGGTAGTTGATGATGCAGCATTTATGAGAATGATGCTAAAAGATATCTTAACTAAAGGGGGATATGAGGTAGTAGGAGAAGCTGAAAATGGCTTAAAAGCTATTGAGAAATATAAAGAATTAACACCTGATTTAGTTTTAATGGATATCACCATGCCAGAGTTAGATGGAATTGGAGCAGTTAGACAAATTAAAGGGATTGACCCAGCTGCAAAGATTATTATGTGTTCAGCAATGGGACAACAAGCAATGGTTCTTGAATCTATTCAAGCAGGAGCAAAAGACTTTATTGTAAAACCATTCCAAGCTGATAGAATTATTGAAGCTGTAAAAAAATCAGTAGGTTAGGAACTAAATACATAATAGATAAATAATTACATAATAAAAGATTAAAGGAGCTACCACACGATAGCTCCTTTTTTAATTGTTTCAAGGAAGTGAAACACGATATTAATAGAGAAGGTCATTTTAGTAGGATATGAATGAAAAAACGTAATTTATTATTTTTATCAGTAAAGAAGTATAAATATTTACAATTTGTCATTATCAGAAAATAATTATTCTTTACAAACCAATACTAATGAGATATAATTTACTCATACAACAAGTGTATACAATATACAATAGAAAAATTGTAAAAGTTAGATTAAATAAAATTATTCCACAAATAAAGGGAGGTGAAGTGGGAGTGGAGCACAAAGCATCTGCTCTCATGACGCATATGACACATTGGAGAAACTTTAAATCAGGTAAATGGCAAGAAGAAATTGATGTAAGAGATTTCATCGTAAACAACTACACAGAGTATACAGGTGACGATTCATTCCTTGCAGGTCCTACACAAGATACACTAGACCTTTGGGAACAACTTAGTGAACTTATGGTAAAAGAAAGAGAAAGAGGATGTTTCGCAGATACAAAAACTGTTGCAACAATCACTTCTCACGCTGCAGGTTACATCAATAAAGACAAAGAAAAAATTGTTGGTCTTCAAACAGATGCCCCACTTGTAAGAAGCTGTCATCCATTCGGAGGGATGAGAGTAGTAGAAAATGCTTTAAAAGCATATGACTACGAAGTAGATCCAGAAATGAAAGAAATCTTTACAAAATATAGAAAAACACATAACCAAGGTGTATTCGATGTTTATAATAAAGATATTCGTACAGCACGTAAAGTTGGTATCGTAACTGGTCTTCCAGATGCATACGGACGTGGACGTATCATCGGTGACTACAGAAGAGTAGCACTTTACGGAGTGGATAAATTAATTGAATTCAAAATGAAGGACAAAGAAGCTCGTTCAAAAGTATTCACAGCTGAAACAATGAGAGACTGTGAAGAATTAGCTGAGCAAATCAAAGCATTAAACGAACTTAAAGAATTAGGTCAAATGTATGGATTCGACTTATCAAGACCAGCTGAGAACTTCCAAGAAGCTACTCAATGGTTATATCTTGCATACCTTGCTGCAACTAAAGAGCAAGATGGTGCTGCGATGTCAATCGGTCGTACATCTACATTCCTTGATATCTATGCTGAAAGAGATTTACAAGAAGGTAAAATCACAGAACAAGAAGCTCAAGAAATCATTGACCAATTCATTATGAAACTTCGTAT
>JAGAVZ010000259.1 GCA_017941635.1 Cellulosilyticum sp. | reverse complement strand
CCAGTGAGTTTTACTATGTAATATCGTGCTTCTTCTTTTCGTCCTGCCCCCATACACTGTCCTACTACTGTCATAAGTCCAATCCCAATACCTGCCCCTACTATTCCATTAACCATTTCTAAAAGTGTGGTCATGGCTTGTGCTGCAATGGCGGCTGTCCCCAATGTAGATACAGTAGATTGAATCGCTAATTTTCCAAACTGGAACATCCCATTTTCAATTCCTGATGGGATTCCAATAGATAAAATCTTAGAAATCATAGAAAACTGAGGTCTTATTTTAAGATACTCATTAATCACAATAGGTTGCTTAGGTTTATGTAGAAAGTAATAAATAACCACAGTTGAAAATATCCTAGACATAAGTGTGGCTAATGCCGCTCCTGCTACACCAGTCTTAAATACAAAAATTAAAATCATATTTCCCAGGACATTAATAACATTAGAAATAATGGATACCTTCATTGGCAACTTAGAATTTCCCCCTGCCCTAAAGAATGATGCGCCTGCACTAAATAATGCCAAGAAGGGATAAGATAATGCTGTAATTAAGAAATAGACTAAAGAATTTGCCATAACCTCTTCTTCTACTTGCCCAAAGATTAGGCTCAAAAGATATTCGCGACCTATAATACCTATGATTGTAATCATGGTTGAAATGACTAACATCGACAAGAAGACTTGCCTTGCAGCTTTATTAGCCCCCTCCTTATCTTCTCTTCCCAAATATTGTGAACAGACAATCGTTCCACCTACTGCCATAGCAGAAAAAATTTGCACCACTAAGTTATTGATAGAATCTACTAACGAAACAGCTGATATAGCCGTACTCCCCACATTACTTACCATCATTGTGTCTGCCATTCCCATGAAGGAATTTAGAATTTGTTCAACAACGAGTGGAAATAATAAAAGCTTCAAATCCTTATTACTAAACATCAAGTTTTGATGATTAATCTTTGAACGATCATATAATTTGTTTTGTAATGCTGCTAACATACGTTGCCACTTCCCCCATTCATTTAATCTACCCCTCATTATATAACAGAATATATTTTTAAAAATATATTTTTATACACTTTACCAACTCTATTTGCAAAAAAATGCTATTGTCTATTTCATAGAACTTATCTTAAGTTTTATAGATACTCTGTTATAAAGGAACATATAGTCTTTCACTTTTCTATTGTTTATTGATTAAATCAAAAAGGAGAGCCTAATCTCAAAGCTCTCCTTTCTACTATTCTATAATTTTAATAATACCTTGTTTATTAACCTCTTGATTAGGTTCTTTTTCTGCATAACCTAATGCTGCAATCCCAAATACATCATGGTCAGTAGGAATGCCTACCTCATTTAAAAACTGTCTTACTTCTGGCTCGTCACAAATCTCTTGCAATTGATTAATCCATACAGAACCAATACCAAATGAATGTGCTGCTAAAAACATATTCTCAAGGGCACAAGCATTATCTTCTTTTGCCCAGCGACTTTCTTTTAAGTTAGAAGTTAAAACAAGCGCTGTTGGCTTATAGAAATTATAGCCTTTTCTATCTAATAATTTCTCAATAAGCCCTGCTAACTTTGTAATCTTTTCTTGATTTAAAATCGCTGTAAACTGCCAAGTTTGGCGGTTCATCCCACTAGGTGCATAAGTTGCTGCCTTTAGAATTTGCTCTAGCTCTTCTCTTGGAATTGGTTTTTCATTAAACCCACGTACACTTCTTCTGGTTAAAATGTTTTCCATAACTTGGTTCATCTAAAATGCCTCCTAAATTACCATAATTTCTATTATTACTTTATCTCATTTTATAATCCATTTAAATACCATCTACGTATTATTTATGTGCATATTATTGCTTTATACCTAAGTTAATTGTCTCTAGCTTATCAGTATAATCAACCCTCTTACATTACAACCTTTACATCTGCTGTAGCAATAGTACTTGGGCGATGGGCAATCATTAATGTTGTACGATCTTTCATCAATTTACCAATTGCTTCTTGTACCAAATACTCAGATTCATTATCTAGGGCAGATGTTGCTTCATCTAATAAAAGAATAGGCGCATTCTTTAAGATGGCTCTAGCAATAGCGATACGTTGCTTTTCACCACCTGAAAGCTTACTTCCTCGCTCTCCTACTACTGTATCGTAACCATTAGGTTGTTTTAAAATAAATTCATGGGCATTGGCTGCTTTTGCTGCTACCACAATTTCATCAAAGGTTGCCCCTTTCTTACCATAACCGATATTCTCCAAAATACTCACATCATATAAGTAAGGTTCTTGTGGTACATAAGCAATTAAATCACGAATCTTCTCTAATCCTAATTCACTAACGGATTGTCCATCTATGTAAATATTACCTTTTTCTATTGGATAAAACCCTAAAAGCAATTTAGCCAGTGTACTTTTTCCTCTTCCTGATTCTCCTGTAATGGCTACCGATGTTCCTTTTTCTACAGACAGATTAAAGTCTTCTAAGATTTTTTGTTTACCTTCTTCATAGCCAAAAGTAATATTTTCAAAGGATACCATAGGAGGATTTTGTATCTTTGATTTTTGTTCATTTGTTTTGATCGATTCTCTCTCTAATGCTTCTCCCATAAGATAAGCTACTGGTTCTTCTTCTAAGTCCCAAAATTCATACATACGCTCTGCAGTTGCAATACAATGCGCAAGATTTGGTATGTAACGGCCTATTTGTAAGAAACTCCAACTAAATTGACCATAAATAGTATAAATAGCAGCTAGGTCGCCTAGTGTTACAATGCCTTTTTCAATATAATAAATTCCTAGTGCCAAGAATAAAAGTAAACCTAAGAAGTTAAATGCAGTATTAAAAGCAGATAGGATTGCACCATAACAACCGGATTTTTTTTGTACCTTAGAATACTGCTTATTTGCTTCATCATATTCTCTTATAATCGTTTCCTTGGCTGAAAAGATTTTGAGTGTTTCAATTCCTTGTAAGATATTTGTAATTTTGGTTGTTAAGTCCTTACTTGCTAAAGCTTCTTGTTTTCCTACTTTTTTCATAGGCCTAACCATAAGCATGTTAATACTGAGGAGTACAATATTTAGTCCCAGTAAACCTATTGTTACCTGAAAAGATAAACAAAACATTGGTATGATACAAACGATTGTCATTAAAATCGGCATCAATGTTCGTCTTAACCTAGACCCAAATATTCCACCCACCAGCATAGAATCATGAGTTAGTCTAGACATAAAATCACCTGTATGATGATTCTCATAGTATGACATAGGTAGTCTCATAGCCTTCATAAAAATCATTTTATTGACTTTGGTTTCTGCTCTTTTGGCTTCGTCATTGTAACCCACTGTTGCACAAATTGAAAGCACCACAATAACTGTTCCTATAACTAATGTACGAACAAGCAAGCCCAATAATCCCTCTAATGTACCCTGCTCGGCTAATGCAAAAAGCTCCTTTATAACCAAAGAACCTAGCACTCCAAATGTTCCCTCAAAAATAGCCATTGCAATAATACATCCAAAGTAAATCCATGCTCTTTTTCCTTGTACTTCTTTTATTAATCTAAAAAGTGTATTTGTAGATGACATTAAATCACCTCCTCTTCTTGAAGCTGATTTTGTTTTTCGTAGAGTCTGGCATAAACACCACCCATATCTAAAAGCTCTGTATTCGTACCACGCTCAGCAATCTCTCCTTTTGAAAGCACCATAATGCAATCTGCATCTTCAATGGTTGATAAACGATGGGCAATTGTTAGTACTGTTCTTCCTTTAGAGATTTTATATATTGCTTCTTTAATAAGCTCTTCAGTTCCTACATCAATAGCAGATGTTGGTTCATCTAAAAGGAGTATTGGTGCATCCTTTAGGAAAGCTCTGGCAATAGAAATACGTTGTCTTTGCCCTCCTGATAGCCTTTCTCCTCTTTCTCCCACTACAGTCTCATAACCTTCTGGCAAGGTCATAATAAAATCATGAATATTGGCATTCTTGGCTGCCTGTATAATTTCTTCCATTGTGGCATTATCTTTGCCATAGCCAATATTCTTTGTAATCGTTTCTGGGAATAAGAAGACATTCTGAGAAACGAGTGAAAATAAACTTCTTGCTTCATCAATATCCCACTCTTCAAAAGGTCTATTATATAACTCATAACTTCCTTCATTTTTATGATAAAACCCACATAAAAGCTTAAATATAGTTGATTTTCCTTCTCCAGAACCACCTACAAAGGCTACTTGCTCACCTTGTTTAATCTCAAAACTTTGTTTCTTAAGCACAGGTGCATCTGCTTCATAACCAAAGCTTAAATCTTTAAAGCAAATCACTGTTTCTGTTGCTTTTTCTTTTCTTTTTTGTTTATCTAGACTATCTGTTCTTGCCCATGAGCCACTTAACTCATCTGGCCCATTCATAATTTCTTCTAATCTTTTGATAGACACCATACAATATCTTGCTTCATTAAATAATCCTGGTAATTCCCCTAATGGATGAATAATATTACCTAGAATTAAAATAAAATAGGTCATGCCTCCCACTGTAAGAGAACCATCTATTACACGTATTAATGCAAAGGTTCCTAATACAACATGTGGTAGGAACCTTACCAAATGATTCAAAATCCATGCCAATCTTAATAGTCTATTACGTTTAAACTCATAATTTAAAATCTTGTCATTGGCATCCACAATCTTTTCGTCCATTGTTGGCAGTAAATTAAATGTTCTCCCAATAATAATGCCACTCATGAAATCATAGGCAATATCATTCATTCGGTCTACATTTGCCCATCTCTTTTCTGCCAATGTACTAATGCGCTTTGAGGCAATATGTGAAAGAATAAGAATGATTGGATAACATATAAATAAACTAATGACTAACGCTATATCCATTGTAAATATTGAACCAATCAGAATAGCTGACTCCAAAATAATATTTACAATACTTGGAAAGAATTCAGATAAGAAATCTCCTGCTATTTTTAAATCATTCATCATTTTATTTAAAATACTTCCTGAACCATGTTCATCAAAATATTTAAACTCTAGTTTTAAAAGCTTACGCCCTGCTTTTTCTCTAAATTCTTTTTGTATCCCTATACTAAATTGCAATGAACTTAAATCTCTAATGAGTGATGCTATAAAGCCTAGTACCACACATCCAATTAAGTTTACAATAAACTCCCTTGTCATCACACCACCTGTAATACCTGATAGCATTTGATCAATTGCACCTGAAATCAAGTTATTCCCTTTCACAATAATGGATGCATAAAAGTACGAACTAATCAATTGTAATATGAGCCAATGCCCTTTGCGTATAGCAATATTTCTAATATTTTTCAAGGTTATCCCCCCTTTGTAACTCTAGCTTATTTCTAGACTACATTTATGCTGTTTCCTATTTTTTGTTCTATACACGTCTTCTATATCATTCATACGCCCTCTACTTTATGTACATATCTTTCACACAATATCTCCCTTTCCTATCTTATGTACAGGCAATTTATTACTTTTGCTCTCCAACCTCCACTTTATATTTGACGTGTCTGTTATTTATTATACTTAATTTTCCATAACAAACCTCTGTATAATTAAGAAAATTCTTGATTTTTCTCTGAAAATATGACATATTAACCTAGACAAATGCTAATTTTACATAAAGGAGGTCTATTATGCCTGTCCCCATCAGTCCCAATGAATCTATTTATATCGAACGTAAATTAATGCCCGCTTCTTATAGTATGCCTACCATGCAGGCTTCCATTGACCATTATAGCTTGGCCTACATCATTAGTGGAGATCGAAAAACATTTACACCTAATGGCTTCTATATCTATCATTCAGGTAATATTTCTATGGCTCCTCCCCTACTTTATCATAGAACAACTCCTATTTCGGATACACCTTACGAACGTATCTTAATTAAATTTAGGGAGGAAATGATTACTCCTCTTATTGAATTAATTGGACGTGCTGCTTTTGATGAATTTTATAATAGACGTGTATATCACTTTACTTCTTCCATGCAAGATAAAATTTTTACAATGTGCCTTGAAATGTTAGAAGAATATGAATCCAACACTCCTTATTCTGAGCTTATTTTACAAGGTATGCTACAACGCTTATTGCTTACTATTATACGTTCCCATCTTATTTTGGAGGATTCGGCTGTCATATTAAAATCAAGTTGCAAGCAAGTTGTGGATGCACTCTATTATTTAGACTGTCACTATAAAGAAGATCCTTCCTTAGAAGAAGTTGCTGCTCATGTCTTTTTATCTCCTACATACTTTTCTAAACTCTTTAAAAAACAAGTGGGCTCTACTTATTCGACTTATTTAAATTCTCTTAAGCTTCAGCATGCACAACAACTTTTAATCCACTCCAAACTTTCTATTGGAATAATCGCAGAAGAAGTTGGCTTTGTTAATAGTAATTATCTTTGTGATGTCTTTAAAAAACATATTGGTATATCACCTAGTAAGTTTAGAAAACTTTATGTCAATGCCTCTCTATTGCCTTCTCATTCAACTAAATATTAGTCATTTTGTTTGAAAATCTTATAGTCACCAACTTTATACTAATTGCAGATATATACCTATATATTTAAATATTTCTGCTCTACATACAAAAGCCCCAAAGAACAGCTAAAAAACTTCCCTTACAAATGGAATGTTTTAATCCATACTTTGAGGCTTTTTCTAATGTGTACCATTTTTTATCTCCTCCACTTCTTGCTTATAAAATATATTTTCTTATTATGCAGAAAAATTAAAAGGACAAGCAACATATCTCTGTCACTTGCCCTTAATTTCTTTTAAACTTTATCCTATATCATCTAAAGCATCTTTAAATCGATCAATAGATTCTTCAAAATAAGATGTTGTACTATCATTGATATCATAGATATCAAAACGAACCATGAGTATAATACAGAAAATTGCAATTGCACACCATATACTCTTGAAATGAATATGGCTCATTATACTATGTAATGCACCTAAATTTTGACTATATAGCCAATACATTAGCATAAATAATATAAATGTAATAACTCCAATCAATATCCATGTAAGTATCATATTGCTACTACCAGAGTGCATTGAAAGCTTATATTTACTTTTGTCGATACCAATTAAATCTCTATAATAACTATCACTTACTTTTAATTGAAGTGCAAGACCAAAGCTTGCCATCTTTGTTACAATACTTAATACCCCACCTATTATAGTGCTTATTAAGCCAGCTTCCTTTGCTGCTGATGCTAAAGAGATATTTCTTTCTTTCCAATATCTATACGCAACACCTGCAACCATTATAATCATTAAAATGACAGCTACTAAGAAAAACCATCTCATAACGTTACTGATTTTATCTTCTACACCATAATACTTATAACTGATGTTCATTAAGTCTATTTTGAGTTTTAATACAGAATCTGAGTTAATCATCATTTCCATCCAATTAAAATGCCCTGTAGCTAACATGGTTAAAATTAATCCTGTCAAATAAATGAAACAGATTATAAGTTTAATGAGTAATCCCCATCCACTTGATATACCATCTTCTACTGGCTCAATGATTACATCCCAACGTTCAAACAAGAACTTCACCATCATACTAAATGCCATTAATGCACTAAACCCTACAACAGTCAAAATAATCTTTTGAGTTAGTTCAACTAATAAACTTCTTTGTTCTCTTTGATGAATGACAAAGAGTAATACTAAAAAGATGACTAATGCACCTACAATAAATGTATCGATAATATGAATAGATGAAGTTACTTTGATAAAGTTAAACTCACTATATTCTGACCAATAATCCCATCTTAGTATATCTGAATTACTAAATTCCATTCTTTTAGTAAACAATAGACCACCTATTACTGTAAAAACACCACCTATCAAAGATAAGATTGCTGCTCCTAATAAGCTAAGCTTTTGATTTGATATACTAAATCGTATTTTTTCACTTAACCAAATAATGGCTACAGTTAACAATAACCCCCAGAATGGTAAAGTAAGTGCTATTTGTGCATATATATCACTGCCTAATTTAATACTCCAAATTCTTTTTGCACCATAGATAAAGGCGAAGATACTACTCGCCCCATTGATGAGTGTATCTAGCATATTCCTTTCAAGTGTTCCCATATACTGAAAGCCTTCATCTAATACATTTTCTTGGAGCAACATACCACCTAAGAAGCTTAGAACGACGCCTATAATAGTAAGAATTACTGAAAAAATAATGCCTTGTTTAATCCATGGTAAAATATTTTCTTTTGAAAGCTTTTCTATAGACAACGCTTTTAGGTTAATTGGACTATTATTTATCTCTTTCTTTGATTTTGTATGATTGCTTGTATTTGGTTTAAATTGCTCTCTTGAAAATACGGAACTCTTTACTTTGACTATTGTCTCTACACTCACTTCTCCACAATTCGTACAGTATCTTCCATTTAGTTCGTATCCACATTTTCTACAATAATTAAAGTTTACTTCATTCCCTTGCATAGGAAGATTACCTGTCTTTAGATATCCTCCACATTGTGCGCAATAATTTTGTTCTTCCCCTGCTTGATTCCCACACTGATTACAAAACATTCAACTCACTCCAATCTATTTATTTTTCAAGAGTTGTTTGATTCTTATCTTTTTCTCCACAATTGATACAAAATCTTTCATTTTCTTTCATAGGATTTCCACAGAAACTACACTTTTTCACATAGGTCGCAAAGTATTCTTTAACTGCAAAACCACATTGATTACAAAATAGTGCTTCTGTATCT
Organism: Cellulosilyticum sp.; assembly: GCA_017941635.1. Lineage (GTDB taxonomy): Bacteria > Bacillota > Clostridia > Lachnospirales > Cellulosilyticaceae > Cellulosilyticum. Next base: position 9,212 of record JAGAVZ010000259.1, on the reverse strand, counting down.
AATGATGCTTGACACTTTGGACAACAACCTATATTAACTTGATTGATTAATGTCCCAATCTGAACATCAATCTTTTGAATTTCTTGAGAGAGTTTTTTCATTTTTTCTGTGAGATTAGTATTTTGTTTACGAACTTCTCCATGCGTTTCTTCACCTAATGCAACTAATAAATTAATACGTTTTTCCTTTAATTCATTTAAACTTACATTTTCTGTCGCCATTTGATTTCCCCCTTAATCTATACATTTAAATGCCTACCTAAAATATCTTAAGTAATCGGTACCCATCCAGAAAAACTATTACTCGAATAATTTATATTCCCTGTGATTTTTACCCATATTAATTCATTACCATAATCAATATAATAATCATATACACTCCAATAAGCATCATCAATTGTATAATAGCCACTATAGGTATTATAATCGCAATCGTTATATACTGATGTATTGGCTGATAGATAAACCCCATTACGATAATACGAACTCGCTAAATTCTCTAGATTTTGTCGCCTTGCCCGTTCTGCTTCTTCTCTTTTTCTTTGTTCTTCTTGTCTCCTTCTTTCCTCTTCTTCTCGTTTAAGACGTGCTTCCTCTTCCGCTTTTCTCTTTGCTTCCTTATCTTTTTGCTCTTGTAATTTTTGCTTAAATTCGTCATCTGATATACGTTTAATGGTATAGTCATTTTCCCACTGAATATAGTCTGCTAAACAAACATTATATCTACCATCCATTGTATCGGTAATCGTTGTATAATCGCCTATAATGATAGGTGTCCAATCATCTGGTAATGAGGGATTTAATTCAACTATAATAGATTGCTGACTACTACTGTCCATATTTCTTACCACAATTTCATAACTTTCATAACTTTCATAGCTTGGTTTAATAGAGCCTTGTTCTTCCCCTATGGCATAAACCTTAGTCGTTCCATCCTCTAAAAATTTCATTAAAAAATCTTGTTCCTCACACCAATAGCTTCCAACCAAATCTTCATATTCCATATATCTAATATAGGTTAAAGGCCCAAAGGTCACTTGATCATAGATACTAGCATCCTTTAAAACCGTCTTAGTTCCCTCTTCTTTGGTATAGTAATTTAATTGATATGCTTTATCCCCTTCATTTTTCTTACAAACATAGAAAATGTATTGTCCATAAGGCGATGTTTCAAATGATTGCTCCAAATGCTCTGTAAGTACTTTTGGTTCTTCTAATACCGCAAGCTCTTCTTGTGCCAAACCTTCCTGCACACAAAGTTTGCCATCTGTGGTGGAATACACAACAGAATTATCAAACACTTGAATGACTTCAATATCGTTATCTAGCTTAAAATGCTTTTTCCCCTTACAAATATACATTTCCTCATTGTTATACACTAAAAGCACATGGCCACTTGGTGAACTCTGATAATAGTTACATTTCTCAAAGATGATTTCATCTTTCATTGTTTCTAGTTTCTTCTTAAAGTAATTCACATCCTTATAGCATTTTTTATTGAGCTTTGGTAAAGTTATCTGATGCAATTGATTCTTAGAATCTTGATAATATAAGCTACTGCCATCCTTATATAGAGTATAGGCTGATACATCACCTACTAATTCTACAGGTTGCTGCCCCTCTAGTTTCATATACAACTTATGACTTTCCCCTTCTTTTTTGCTATCTATAAAACAAATGAATTTTTGATTTTCTGCCACTTGTTGGCTATAGAAATCTAGATTTTCTATACCTTCTAGACACTCTTCATGTATTTTTTCTTCTGATACATGAAGTAAAATATAACACTCTTGTGTATCCTCTACCTTGTAACATAAATAGGTATCATCATCTAATACAGTATAATGCTCTATGTTCGTTGCAATTTCTCTCTTTTGATTACCTTCTTTTTGTTCATACAACTTATTGCTCGAATCCAAATAAGAGAAAACACCTGTTTCATCATTAAAGTAATAATATGAATAGCTTGCTAAATCAGAAAGCGTATAGCATATACACATTTTTCCACTTTCAATATTATAAATGTATTCTACCTCATCACTATAGTCCTGATTACTTCTTTGATGATATACATATTCTCCATTTTCACTAAACCTTAATGGGCCATTCGTAACATTCTTTTCAAGAACTTTTGTTTTTCCATCAAATGTTCTTACACATAGATTAGAATTGTAATCATTATATGCAACAGCACCACTCGCTAAAGAATACACATAATCATCTGATCCCATAGGTTGTGCTAATTGTATTTTTTCTTTACCTATAGGTTGATAATATATTGCTCCAACCATAGGGTCCCCAAATTCTGCCTCATAGGCTATAACGCCATTAAGTGTATACTCTTCTTTAAAAACTTCTGCTGCAATATCCTCATTCATATTCCAATAGACTTTAACAGCTACACCAATTACAATAGCAAATATAATGATGGCAATAATCCATTGATGCCTTTTACTCTGTTTATTCATTTTACTTTCTAAATTTTGCTTTAAACTTTCTTCCACTCCATTTTTTAAAGCTTCTACTTGTGCATGCTCATTTGCAAATGAATTTTCCCTCATTAGATTTTCTTTATTGCTTTCTTTTGTAAGTATATCTTGATGTGCTAAACAAGTTCCGCACTCCTGACAAAATAAATTGGTATCATTGTTTTCCTTCCCACATACCTTGCAATACATCTAGCCTCCCCCCTTTTGTAACCTAATCTCTTCCTCTCTTTTATTTACTTTTTACTAAAAAATGTATCGATACCATTGGCAACCCCTTTGACAATTTTGTTTTGATAGTCATCTGTTGCCATTAATTTATCTTCCTTAGGATTAGTCATATATCCCATTTCTATAATGGTTACTGGCATGGTTGCCCAATTGATACCACTCATTGTATCCGTTTCCCATACGCCATCACTCTCTGCGCCTGTTTCCTTAAGCATAGATTGTAAAATAGAATCTGCTAAATTACGACTGTCCTTATAAAGATTGCTGATATATGGATTTTTTGCTGTTGGTGCAATTGTCATCATTCCTGTGGCGCTACTATTGGATGAACCATTCGCATGAATTCTAACAAAGACATCTGCGTTTCCTTGTGTAGCTATAGCTGCACGTTCTCTATTGCTAATATTGACATCATGACTCTCTCTAATCATAACAACGGTATAGCCTCTTGTCTCTAATTCATCTCTTAATTTTTTAGCTACAATTAAATTGAGCTTGTATTCAGCTAGCCCACTTGCCACTCCTGATGTTCCAGAAGTTACCTTAGCTTTGGTTTCTTTTGCACCTGGTCCAATTGCTTCTTTCTCACTATTACCTTTACCTTGATGCCCTGCATCAATGGCAACAATTTTCTTTTCTTGAACAGTACTTATAGGCTCTGTAGAAGCTTTATTTTCTTTTGTTACCTCTTGTTGTAACACTACATTTTGAGTTTCTTGTATCTTTTGTTTATTGCTATTTTGAACTTCATCATTTTGTTTTAAATTATTTTGTGTAGTCATTAACTCGTTATTTTGTTTTGTATTCTTATTACTTTCTTTTTGTATATTGGCTATATGATTTGCTTGTGTTGTATTTTGACATCCATTCATTAAAACTAAGGACAAGACAAGTCCCATTACTTTTATCCATCTTTTACTTTTCATTATTTTAAATACCCCTTTGACTGTTCGTATTCTCTAATAAAATAAGCATTTGATTTCTCTACTTCACTTAACATACTTTCAGTAAAATCAGCAGCTGCAATACTTGGGTAATACCATGACTTACCATTAAAATAATTTTGTAAATTTGGGTCTACAAAGCATCTGCCATGACGTGCATAGATTTCATTACGTGCGATTAGTAATTCATATTGTGATAATCCTTGAATATCTGCAAGGGTTAAATAGCGTGAATTACTATCATAAATAATAAAATCATTACTATATGTTTGTGTCCTATATTGTGTATTTGTTTGTTGCTGTTTCTGTTCTTTTTCCTTTAATTCCTGCTCTCTTTCTTGTAATTCTAGTTCTTTTTCCTTTTGTTCTTTTTCTTGTTGCTCCTTATATTCAGACTCTTTTTCAAAAGCATCTACAAAGTTTTCCCATCCTTGTATGGTTGAAAAGGCCTCATCATAATTTTCTTCTTTACACCATTTATCCAATTCTTCCTTTAATCCTTCAATAAGGACTTCCTCACCTTTTGTCATTCCACTTAGCACCACTTTTTCTACTTCTGATTTTCGAGTTTCTAATTCCTCTTGATTTGCTTTTCTTATTTCTTCTATCAAATCCTCTATTTCTTCAGATGCCTTCTCTACAGTCTTCGTTTTACCATCCTTTTTAGCTGATTCTAGTTGCTCTAGAAGGCCTGTAAATTCCTGATTTTCTGCCTCTGTAGTAAATAACTGCTCCCACTTTTCTTTATAAGGTTCATCTTGGTCAGGAAGCGATGTTACTTCTACCTCTGCTTTGTCCTCTATCTCATCCATAGCTTTTCGTAATTTTTCTTGTAAATAAGGATACATATCCTTATCATGCTTACTCAGTACTTCTTCACATTCTACTAATAATTCTTCATACTCTTTTACTTCTTCTAAGTTGGCCTCTTCTAATAGCTTTTCATAGGTCTCTACTGTTTTCTCAAAGGTTTCTTTGGTATGACTTCTTTCATTCACCAAATAAAAAAAGGCCCCACTAGCTACTAATAGAATAAGAACTATCCCTATAATAATGCCATTTATGCCTTTTGACTGTTGTTTAGTATTCTGTTGTTTAGTATTCTGTTGTTTAGTGTTCTGCTTTTCTTCAATAACAGGTGCACCACATCGTGTACAAAACTTACTATCTCCCGTTATTTCAGTCCCACATTGATTACATCTCATACGCTTCTCCCCCCAAAAATTTTAACCCACTTCAAATTTTACAATATCTGTAAAATATGTTCAATATTTTTTCTATATTCAATCATTTAATTTATAAAAATTTTTAATATAAAAAGGCTCCTTCTTATGATAAACCATTCTATTCATGAACTGATTATCATAGAAAGAACCTACTAGAGTCTTTATCTTATGGTGGATTATATCTTAATTTTTATTCTACTGGCTATCAACTAAATACGCGAATATTCACTTATTTAATCTACTGTTTGAAACCAATCTTCTTTAAATATTATTTTTTTCTTTTCTAAATCTACTTCAACTAATACACCATAAGGTAATGCACATCTTGGTGTGCCATGTCCAAAGTTGACATTATATAAAATTGGTAACGCTTTAATTTAAGGTGAGCATATCATAAAGACTTTCTAAGCATCCACCTAAAAGCCTACCATTAAAGTTATCTCTCCCTTGTAAAACTTCATACCCTCTTGTTTCCTCATGACTAATACGTTCTTTTCCTACTACCGAAAAATCTGTAGGCTCCTCATACCATACTGGGCTAGATACAATTTCTTTTGCCCATATATCATTTGTCTTTATAAGCTAACATTAAATATTATTTCATTTTGTATACTTATATTTATTTTCCCATCTATACAAGCTATTTATAGAATTATTGCTTTAGATTCTCTTGTTATATTATCTTTCTTATTAGTCTTCATCCTTAAGCTAACTGATAAATATTACCTGCTACATACTCCCCAAAGGTTTCAAAATAAGTACTATAATACTCATCATAGCTAATTTTGCAATCCACTGTTAATAATTCCATCTCTACCCCAAAGAGTGAAACATAAATCTTGGCATCACGTAACCCATGACTATGGTAAAAAGCCTTTCTTCTAATACGCTCTGCATTATTTTCTGCTTTTTCATCGATTACTTCGACTTCTAAGAACATTCTTCTGTCACTATAACGTTCCTTTAAAAGTTCAATAGCTTTTCCACCGATTCCTTGTCCTCTGCATTTAGCTGAGATGGCAAAATAATCAATTAAAACTAAGTCCTTATAAAAGATTGAAATTGCAAGACCTTTAAATTCTCCATCTTCATCAATTGCTAAAATCTCCATCTTACCTTCTTCTGTTTTCTTTTGAATCATCTCAAAAGGTTTACGTTCGTCCTCTGGAAATGCCTCCATATATAATTCATAAATCATTTCTATTTGTTTATTATTTGCTTTTTGTAATGTCACTTTTATTTTTAGTACTATTAGTTTCTTTTAGCATAACCTTATTCATCCTAAAGTATATTACTTGCTATATGTTATGCAATCTAGTAGCTTCCTCTTTCTTTTAATTTTAGTATATAGTTTTTTCTTAAAGTAGTTTATCACTATACTTATTTAGTAATAGTAAACTATTCTTATCTTTTATTCAATTCAAATAGGATTATTTCCTTACCCACCTATATCCTATACTAAATAGTTCTTAATGCTTCACATACTCTTTTAGTCAGAAAACCATTGGTGCAACCATCTACATAAACCTCATTACCATCAATTTTTGCTAAGGCTTCTACTGCTTCTAAGGCTTCATAATATTTGGCAGCTTCTATTTTTCTACATATTGCCCCTAATACATAATCATCTTCCTCTTTATTTAAATAAGGAATAAGAAGATGGCAATATTCATCTGGTAATATTTTGACCACGCAAAATCCCAATTGTTGATAATAGGCATCCTCTGGCTCATTTTCTGGATAATTTCCCTCTTTCCACACTTCCATCAATGCAATTGCTTTTTCATAATTACCTTGTTTTTCTTCTTTAGTCAGTTCTCTTATTTGATAATCTCCAATATCCCAAAAATGATGGGTATAATAATCAGCGGCATCTTCATATATTTCTTTTTCTTCTTTATATGTACCTTGCTGCTTAATGAGCTTTCCTACTTGTTGTGCCTTCTTATAAAATGCCAGAAAATCTCTTAAGCTTTGACATCTTGGTGATAAATCAGTTTCCTCATGCTCCATCATTATCATACCTTTTAACGGACCTGAATAATAATAGCTAATTGCCCCTGATAAATAGTCTACTGTCCATAACGGAATCATCTGACCTGCTGGAAAACCTTCAAATGTTTTTTCATAATAATTAAATTGCATTGCCTCTTCATAGCACATTAATCTAGGTAAAAAATCATCCTCAATATCCTTTGTCTGTTCGTACCAATCATTTAATAATGCAATATCTTCTTCTAAAAATGTAATCCCATTCTTTAAAAATTCATCACAATATGCCATTGTTCTACTTCTCCCTTATCTATTCGTCTATTATCCAGTAAATATTGATTGAAGCTCTAACACACTTAATGAACTCGTTATTTCAATTCTTACTTTTTACCTTATAATCTATTCAACTTTTACGCATTACACTTTCTACTTTTAATTAAAGCTTCTATCTCTTCCAATCTAGGTGGGTTAAGTGGAATTGGAAACTTACTACATGCTATTCCTGCACAAGCACTTGCAAAACTTACAATTTCCTCATCATTCATTTCTTTTAATAGTGCATATACACATCCTGCCTTAAAGGTATCTCCTGCACCTAATGTACTCACCACATCTACATTGTAAGGCTTAAAAAATTGAGGTGCTTGACTTTTTCTGCCATACATAATCTCTTTAGCTCCTAGTGTTAGTATAACTAATCCCTCAGTATGATCTGTATAGGCTCTAAAAACATCTTTCCTTGACCAATCTGGATACATGCCTCTAATATATTCATTGGAAATCACATTTACACTAGATAACTGATGTAGTTCACTGTCAAATGGACAGTCAATCACAACATAAGGTTTCTTCATCTCATCACACCATTTGGCTACCTGAGTGGATTCTTCTTTAAAGAACGGGTCTAAGCCTACCACCTTGACATTCTTAATATCTTCCTTATTAGGTGTATTCCATCTTCTTACATCATCAGAAAAATAACTGCCAAAAGTTCCAAAGCATGTTCTTGTTTTTTGATCAATAATAATATAATCTTCTAATCCCTCATATGCTTTATCATAATATAAAGACGTATAATCTACCTTTTTATCCCTATAAAATGCTTCTATCATTGGATAGGTATTAAGCCCCATATGATTGCCATCCATCTTGATTGTGCAACCTAGACTATCTAATACCGCTGCACAAGTTCCTGTTTCCCCACCTGGTAGTTCATATTTTTCACGAATCTCACCATAGCTGTCTGGCTGTGGATAATTTTCTTTAAGCAAGAAACTATTGGATTTTAAAATCATGCCATATAAATAAATATCATACATTTTTTCATCGCCCTTATAACTCTCTTAAAATAGATATCCCTTTAGATTGATCCCCACTAATCCATTGCCATGATTCATACATTTCAAGCTTGCCATTTGGAAGGATATGTGGGTAACTTGTACAATTACCTAATTTCATTTCTCCCTGTTTATTAAGATGCTGATATGTAAATTCTAACTTTCCTTCTTCTTTGACCTTGCCTATCAAAAAGCCTTTTTCAATTTCTCCACCTTCGTATTCTGCCCATATAGTGCGTTCTTGCTGATGATAATGAAAAATGGTATTACCATCTACTTCACCATTGGCTGTATTTTCTTTGGTTGTAAAAACACGTCCATTGTAACTTATATTTTCCCCTGTTCTAGATAATGGCTTTTCCATAATCTCATAAACTAAAATGACATCATTAGCCACCTCATGCTGATCATGTTTAATGGTATGATAACCTCTTTTTTCATAAACTTGACTAGCTGGAAGGGAGGCATCTAATATACAACAATTGTAATCTTTTGCAATTTCAGCTTCGAGTTGATCCATAATGTAAGAGCCATAACCTTTTCTCTGATGCTTTGGTGCAATATAAAGCCTTGTAACATGATTTTCGACGTAACTTCCAGTTCCCACTAATTCTTTAGTTTCACTTAACAACATCCATACATGATTTGCTTTAATATCTCTCTCGATATTCTCAGCTCGGTGATGTTCCACGAAAAATTCAACAACTTCTTCTGGGTAATATTTAGAATAGGTTGCATGAATGGTTTCTTTTACGAGACTCGTGATTCTTTCTACATCCTTTAAATCTGCTTTAATATAATACATCTTCTCCCCCCTTATATTTTTTGAATATTTCAACCATTATATCATCCTATTTTTTCATGTCAAATGTTTTATTTTCTCACAGATTTGTCATTTCTTATATTTTATAATGCGTACTTATTCTTTATGGATTATATTAACTTATTTTTACGTCCTCTTATCTCAACATCTTATTCTATAATTTTACAACTATTT
>JAGAVZ010000258.1 GCA_017941635.1 Cellulosilyticum sp. | reverse complement strand
GTATATTGTGTTGAAGGTTTTATTATTGCATTATACCCACTATTTTGGATTTTCATATTACAAGGTATAGTTGAGTTGTTAGATATGTGAGTTATATCGTTGTAAGTGTTTAGTGTTGGGTCTATTGGAAGTTCTTCGTATATTGGTGTATTTAATTCATAGACTAATTCAATAGGGTTTTCTGATAACCACTGTTTTAACCCTGACTCATTTTTTATGGATAGTCTAGATGTTTTTATATTTAAGACAAACTTACCTAAATCCCAACCAGTGAAATGCTCTACCTCTAAAGCAAATGTTTCAGCTAGATTATCTAGTGCATTAAACCTATTGTTTATAGAATAATTTTTATGTTCATACATCAAGTCTACCCAAAGAATATGTTTTTGGTTTGGAACAGATATAAGAAACCTAGATAGTTCACCCGAATTACTAGCCCAGTCTGGCTCAAATACCCATTTTTCATTGTTATCACCGTTGAGCAATATTTGACCAGTATTTCTTTCTATCATCAACCCACCATCTTTAAGCACGATTCTATCTCTTACTCCGTTTGGTAGTCCTCGAAGTGGTTCTGATAGTTGGATTTCTTTTTTGTTTGTAGTGTGTGGGACATATGAAGTAGCGACACTTCCTTCTTCAAATTGGTATTTGACATTTAAGTTGTTTTCTGAATTTCCTGTAGAACTTCTAAACCTTATGTATTCTCCATTTTCTGGTATTGTAAACGAATATTTACTTCCTAAATGTGCTATAAGGTTTTTATCTTTGTCATATATATAAATAATACTTTCATACCCTAAATCATTTGATTGTATTATTGTGGTATTTGGTCTAACTTTTATATAATTTTTAGACCTTATGCACCTTGTATTAGTTGTATTCCCACCATGACTTGTTGAAATACTCCCTAATTCTAATTCTCCATCAAACAAGTTCTTATTCCTAGATATAATTTCGATTTTATTGCCTTCTAATTCTGCAACTGATTTCATACCTTCAAAATATGGAGGAATTTCTTTATCTGTCCAATCACCTTCAAGTATTCTTAAATTTTTAATTTTACAACTATTTCCTTCTGTAAAATAATATGCTCTTACTGTTGCTGTACCCTTTATTATTGGTTCTGTTGGCATAGTAAACGTATATTTAAATAAGCCTTGTTTTGGAGTAAACATAATGTCTGGAGCAGAACCTCCACTATTAAAATTTAAACACATTTGTGCATTTCCTACTATATCCGAAAATTCACAAACTATAGTGTATTGTTTACCATTTTGAAATAAACTTGCAGAACCTAAAATGGCCTTACCGGTAGGCTTATCGACAGTCAAATATTCAGATGTACCCCTTTGTATTAAATTAACCAATGTATTCCCTTCACAAACTACATCAACCAATCCATTATCCACACCTTCTATTAATGTAACATTTGTTCCTTCTATATCTATATCTCCATTTAAAGTTAATTCTTTTGCTCCATCCGTAACATAGTTGACCATTGTATTTCCTTCAAGTCCTACTACATCAACTAAACCATCATCTGAATTAGTTAAAGATATTACAGAACCTTCTTCTTTTACAGTTACTCTACCATCTAGGTTTTCATTATATAAACCTTGAAGGAATATATCTTGTCTTTTATTAGCTTCTCTTATAGATGTTATATCTTCTTTATTTTTAGCTGTATCATCAACAACAGTATTTAATTTACCTTCAAAACCATTTAAGAATTGCTGTCTTGATTCATGTTCTTGTTGTCTTAATATATCAGCTTGTTTTCTAGCATTCTCTTGTGATACCCTAGTAGCTTCTTGTTGTTCTCTTGTAGATTCGCTATTTTGTCTTTCAACTTCTATAGCTTGTCTTTCCTGCTCTTTAAGAACCCTAGCTTGTTCAGCACTAACTCTTACATTTTCACTAGTAACTCTATTACCTTCTGCTGTAACCCTAGCTTGTTCTTGATTCTTTCTAGTGTTCTCTTGATTTTGTCTAACTGTTTCATTACTATTTCTAGTAGATTCAGCTTGACTTCTATTTGTTTCTTGTGAAACCCTAGTAGCTTCATTTGCTTGTCTAGTAGCTTCTTGATTCGTTCTAGTATTTTCTGCATTAACCCTAGCTGTTTCTTGTGAAACTCTAGTATTCTCTTGTACTATTCTGGTATTTTCTTGTTGCTTCCTCTTGTTCTCTTCTTGAACTCTTAAAGATTCTGCATTCTTTCTTTCATTTTCATTAACTACCCTAACAGCTTCCTCGTTACGAATAGCTTCATTGTTAGCTAATCTAGTTTCCTCATTTCTTACCCTAACTGATTCAGCTTGTTCCCTAGCTTCTTCTTTAGATTGTCTAACCTCTTCATTTGATACTCTAACTAACTCTTCCTCGTTAATTACATTTATACCACTTATTAGACTTTCCAATACAGGGAATCTATCATCTTCCTCTATCTCCCCAATTACTTCTATAGATTGAGTAACTGAATATTGGGCTGTTGGTGAAGTAACCATTTTCTTTTCAGAAAATACAACAGCTATATCAAAGTTGTATATACCTTCTTGTGATACACCACTTTGTCCTAAAGGGAACTCTATTAAGTTATTTCCTAGAACATCACCTTGTACTTTCATTGTAGTACCGTTTGGTCTTTGAATATTACATATAACAGTAGAACCTAATATATTATATTCGGATTGTTCTTCTAATATAGTAACATACAAATAAGCTGTATCAATATCCCCTGTTGTGAAAACAGCATCCCCTTCTACTATACCTGTTTTAATATCCATTATTATAGGATAAACCTTATCACCTCTTGAGGATATATAAGTTGTAGCCTTTGTTGACTTAAATAAATTCATAAAAATTTACCCCCTAATATTATTATTGGAGAAAGGGAAAACCCCTCCCCACTATTCTTCAAATGTATTTATCTCACTTAATTCTCTAGCTAACACTCGTTCCATTTGTTCATCTTCCATAAGTGCATATTTACTAGCACAAGTTACTTCTGAACCTTCTAATAGATTACCACAAGTTTCTTCTGTAGCTTCCTCGAATTCAAATTCGTAACTTCCAATACTTCTCATAGTATTTTCTAGTAATTCACCTTCAAGAACCCATGTGAACTTAATATCATTGTCTGATTCAACTACAAAATAGTCTGGTGTTCTTTCAGATACCCAAATATCTCCACGACCATACTTAATTATGTTTACATCATATCTACCTATGTTGTACTTAATATCATCTGGAATTTCCACAATACAACACCCATCCATTGTGAAATCTTCCCCTCTATCTTGTACTAATTTAGTAGTAACTAATGTATGTGTTGCTTCTCTTGTAAATCTTCTATCTCTACTAGCTAGGTCAGCATTTGGATTAGATAAAGAATAAGTTACTCTAGCATTATTAAGTGACCATCCTTTAAAGTCCCAATTCCCCCATGCTTCATGGTATAATTTAGCACCTGTGGAATATTCTTCTAGTATTCGGTGTCCTATGAAATTTCCACCATTTTGTACTCCTAATAGAATACCGTCTGCTCCCCATTGTTGAATATACCTAGTTCCGGATGAAGCTGAACCACTTGTAGTTATATAAGAAATCTCACTATTTAAATCATCCCTATTCCAATAAGGCATAGCCATACCAGCATACATATATGGTCTTGCAAGGTAATGTGACCTATCTCGCATATAGAATGGTTTATAAGCATGAATACCTTGGTTGACATTACAGTTTCCGTCATAATGTGTAAGCATTAACCATGAGGACATTGGGTGATTTTGGTTATCCTCCCAATTTTCAGAGAAACCTAAACTTAAATAACCACTACCACTAGTACCAAAGATAGTTTGTCCATAAACCTTATCGGATGTATTTGACCTAGAAGATGATAACCCACCTAAATAACCATAATTATAAGAACCAGCATCTGGGAATTGGTATGTCCTAATAGCACCCATTCTTAACGACATAGTTCTACTTCCATCTTCCCTAGCTTGGAAAAACTCTTGTGAGTTCATTCTTGAATACGAACCAGATTCATGTTGTACTTTAATTCCATCTTGGTCTATCGAAGTTATTCCTGCATAGACTTCATCTGCATTTGGTGTATATGGTAATCCAGATTTATGTCCTAGAACTAATAAAGGTTCTGCCATAAATAAGAAAGCATTATTACTTTCACCATTCCATCTACCCATAAATACCCTTATTATGAAATTAGCACAACCACTATTTCTTAATGTGAATTGTTTTTCAAATTTATGCCAATTACCTCTACTTTGACCACCAGTTTTGTTCCCTTCAATCCTCCAAGTATTAAAGTCTGGGAATCTATTACCACTTGAATCATACTCGATTATTTCTACAAGTATTTCCTGTGCTCTATGTGAAGCTAATAGACAAGAGAAAGTCCAATGAATCCCACCCCATAGTGGTTGGGAATCGAAACCTACACCTATATAATCAACCATATTCGTTATGTTTCCAGCATAACTAACAAGTGCATTTCTATTTAAAGGACACCATTCACTTGCACCTGCTTGAAAGATTTCCATGTTACTTGAACCACTATGATTCCAATTTAAAGCATACCAATGGTTCGTACCATCCTTAAATGCTGAATTTCGTAACCTGTTATATCCACCAGATTCTTCAAATCTGAATTGCACATCATCTGCTGTTTGAATTATTTTAGAACTTAACGACAATTCAATCTCTTCTGGATTAGGGGAGAAGTCTGTGGCTCTATTACCCTTTTCTAACTTAACACTTCCTATTGACATTAAGAACTGTCCATAGTCTAAATTAACACACCCATCATGCTGGAATACAAGTCTAGTTAATGCGTAATCTATATCAGTAGGTAACGTAAATGTATGTTTATTATAACCTTGTTTATTTATAGCTAAATCTACTCGCCTTACTATTTTATCAGAACCATCACCAAGTACACGATACTCTACAAATACTTTTGTACCGATTACATTATGTTGTGAGTTTAATCGGTAAGATAAAGTAACTTCTGTACCTTTTGGTAATAAACTTGTAGATACATCTTGATAGATACCTCCACCATAATTATTCTGTATAGGTGCTAAATAAACTGTATTATCTTCCGTATATTCATTTTGTCCTTGCTCACCAAATACTTGTATCGACCAATAACCCCAATACTCATTATCCATAGAAGTAGAACCCGGATTACAGTTTTTAAAGTCACCATTTTTAATATAGTTATATCCACCTACATTAATACCATCTACTTGCTCTTTAGTATAGAAGTTACTAGATACTGTATTTATAATAGCACTATCTGTTATTTTACTTTCTGCCGTAGCTACTCTACTAGTCAAATTTGATATATTGTTGGTAGCTGTATCTAGTTTATTATTAGTAGTAGTTAAATTAGTTTCAGTCGTACTTACTCTTTGAGATATATTATCAGTAGTTGTCTTTATTTCTGCTTTCGCATCTTTTATCTTTTGGTCAACAGAACCATTTAATGAATTAACAGCATTATCTATTTCTGTTTGTCCAACCTTTAATGCTATCTGCCCTTGCATAACCGAAATATCACTTGTAGCCTTATCTAGCTTACTAGTCATGTTCTTCTTATCTTCTGTATAAGTTTGGTTATCTACCTTTAACTTAATAGCATTTGTATTAGCTGTTATCTCTGATTGTTGTGTAGCTAATTTTTGACCATGTTCTGTTATTAAGTTATTTTGTTCACTTAACTTAACATCTAAAGTAGTATTACCTATTTGTACTTTTGTACCTTGTAATGTAACAGAACCATCTTCATTTATACTCCTAACAACAGAATCTATATCTAAT
>JAGAVZ010000029.1 GCA_017941635.1 Cellulosilyticum sp. | reverse complement strand
TACGAAGATTGATGGTAGTAATGTTTGTATATTTAGGAAAGATGATGGTAGTGTAGGTGTAGGTTCTCGTAAAAGGGAGATTACACCATTACAAGATAACCAAGGGTGTGCAAGCTATGTTTTGTCAGAGCCTAAGTTTAGGGCATTTTTAGACAAGCATCCTGATTGTATGTTGTTTGGGGAATGGCTTATAAAAGTTCATATTAAGAACTATCAGCAGGATGCTTGGCGAAAAGTATATGTATTTGATGTATTGCAACAGATTGATGATAATTTTAGATATGTTCCCTATGAGGAATATGTGCCTTGGTTAGAAGAATTTGGTATTGAGTATATTCCTGTGGTGGCTAAAATTGATAACCCTACAGAAGAGGACTTGAAAGCTGTAATGGATATTGCTCACTTTCTTCAAGACGAACCTGGCACTCAGGAAGGTCTGGTATTGAAAAACTATCAATATTTTAATAAATATGGTAGACAAACTTGGGCAAAGATTGTAAGAGCAGAGTTTAAGCAGAAAAAGCATGAAAAGCAACCAAAGGGAGAACATGAGCTAGAACAGGCTATTGTAGATAAGTTTTGTACAGATGCTTTTATAGAAAAAGAGTATGCTAAACTTGCTCAAGATGGATGGAGTAGTAAGATGATACCGAGACTACTAGGCACGATTTGGCATGAGTTTATTGTAGAAGAATCTTGGAATTTTATTAAGGAATTTAAGAACCCTACAATAGATTTTAAGGTTTTACAGAGATTAGTTACAGAGAAGATTAAACTTGTTAAAGGGGAATTGTTTTGAGAGATAAGAAAAATTTGTTGATTTTAGTTTTAATTTTTAGTCTTATTGGTGGCGGTAGCTTTTTTCATCAACAGTATATTAAGCAAGTTGATAGCTATGGGGCACAAATAAGTCTGTTAAAAGATTCAACTAAAATAAAAGATAAGCAAATAAATGATTTAACATATGAGCGTAACATTCTTTTGGAGCGTGTTAGTGAGCTAGAAAAGCAACAAGAACAAAGTAATAAAGTAATTGAGGATAAGGGTAGTAAAGCTACATATAAGATAACTCATTACTCATCAGAAGAAACAGGTTCTTCTATGACTGCTTCTGGTAAGGTTGCTCAAATAGGAAGAACAGTAGCTTGTAATTCATTACCACTGGGAACTCGTGTACGTATTGGTGGAAATGAGTATATTGTCGAAGATACAGGCGGTATGGGGGATAGTGTAATTGATATATATGTAGGGTCAACAAGTGAAGCCATGATGCTAGGCACTTATTATGCGGAGGTTGAAATAATTGAATAAAGAAACATACTATCATTTTGAAACATATTGTCATTATGGTAAAGTGCTTATTTTTATGATTTTCTTGGTTTGGTTATTGCTTTTGCTTGGGTTAGTATCTCAGGTTGGGTTAGCTTCAGAAGTTTTTCATAAAGAAACTGAAGGTGACTTAGCGACTTTTGTTCAAGTAGAGTATGTTGTCGAAAAACAAGATACATTAGACAGTATAGTAGATTCTTATATGCTAAAGAATACCTATGGGGCTAGAGAACATAAAGAGTTTAAAGAAGGTATTTATGAGTTAAATCCTTGGCTTTTAAGCAAAGATATTAAAAGTGGGGATAAACTCTATATAAACTATTGGAAAGCCAAAGATATTTATTTCTAAAGGTGGGGTTTTATGCAAAATTTGATTGACGAAGCTGGTAAACTTAGTGCTGAGAAAAAACAGATTGAGACTAGGCTTGAGGAAATTAAGCGTCAAATTAAGGCTAATGGATTGGGCACTTATGATGGTAACTCTTATAAGGCTGTAGTTACTTCCAGAACTACTAGGACATTGAACCAAGAAAAGGCAGTAGCAGTTGCTAAGAAACTTGGTGCCAAGTGGTTGTTGAAAGAAGTAGTAGATGAACATGTGCTAGAGC
>JAGAVZ010000028.1 GCA_017941635.1 Cellulosilyticum sp. | reverse complement strand
CAAACTCTCATAAAAAATTTGATTGACTCGAGCTTTATACTCGTTTACTAGTACGTAAAAACTTCTTTTGAAGTTTTTACTCATTTGACTCCGTAGAGTCTTAATGAATCGACTGGTTTTATGGTTACTATTTTGTTTTCAAAGTTCATTTAGTTTTGTCTTTCCAGCTTTTTGCTGTCGACTCGTATAATATTACAGTATATATTTACAGAAGTCAACACTTTTTTTCATTTATTTTCTTATTGTTATTTCTATTACTTAATCTTCTCTTATTTAATCTCTTCCAACATAGTCACTTACATCTACATATATTACTACTTATTTAAATATGGTTATTTAACATGAATCTATATTTCTGGTGTACCTCCACCTAAACAATAACTCTCCTCAAAATAAAGATTATAAAATAATAGAGTACTTATTACTTTAAAATATTGTTTCTTTATCTAATAAATACTCTACTATTCTTGTTCCATAATAAATCTGCGTATTAATTACTTTTTATTCTTTCTTAACTCACTTGGACTAAATCCATGTATTCTCTTAAATGCTCTTCTAAATGACTGTACACTATTGTATCCAACTTGCTCACTAATATCATTAATATTAATATCTGTGGTCTGTAATAGTTCACAAGCTTTATCTATTCTCTGTGTCTCTACATATTCTGTAAAGTTTATTCCTGCTTGTTCTTTAAATAAGCTAGAAACATATCCTTCAGAGATATTAAAGTTTGTCGCAATCATTCCTAAGCCTAAGCCTGCATCTGAATAGTTTTCATTAATATAATTCATGATTCTATGGATTAATTTGCTTTGTTGGAACTTCTTCTCTTGTCCATATACAGTACTCATACGTGTGCATACTTTAATAATTTCATCAAAACACTTTTTAATATCCTCTTCATTTTTAGAAATCATACTATCTTCAATCTGATTGATTGTAAATTCTGTATCCACCCTTTTTGCCAGTTTAAGAATTGTTCCTTTTATTTCTATATATAGTTTATCAATTGTATCTTCTTTTAATGTTCTATTTTCAAAGTTCTCTATATAAATCATTTCCCACAACTTTCTTATATCCTCAGTTTTGTTCTCTTTTGCATACGTAATGAGTTGTTGCTCTATAACTTGAGGATAATAATATGTTGTTTGATCAATTTCTATATCACTATATTCATTAAGTTTATTCGCACCTTCTTCAATACCATTTTTCAGTGCTGATTTTGACTGTTCAAATGCACGCCAAAGTTGTGATAAATTCTTGCATTCCGAACTAATTCCCCAGTAAGGTGTTACCTCATACTCTTGTTTCATTTGTTCATTGATGGTATTAATTCTTTCTTTAATATTTTCATAACTTATATCTGTTTTTGGCAAAATAATAGTTATCGTTAATTGATCTAAATCATAAAAATACATCTTTTGAGCAAATGTCTCTTGGATTGTCTCTTGTAATAAAATTTTAAGAAGATCTACATCCTCTATTGTCTGCTCATCTAAGTTAAATAAATCATTGTTTCCAAAGAATCTACAATTAAGTACCCAATAAGCTTCTGCATCTAGCTCTATATGTGTTCTTTGGCACATGTACTGTAGTTCATTCTCACCAATGAATTCGCCTTTAATAAGCTTTTGGAATAATACTGATTCTAAATATGGTCTCTGTTTCTCTATCTCTTCAGATAGTAATTGTTTCTGAGACATAATCTTTGCTACGGTTCCGCTCAAAGAGCTTGTAGATGCAATTTCTTCAATCTGTAAATCCATGTCATCTTGCATATCAATAAGTTGTTTTTTAACTTCTTCAATAGGCTTACCACTTTTCTTTGCCATATAATATGAAATAATGACTCCTATGCCGACTGCTAATAAAAAGAGTAACATAATAACAAACTTCAATTTTATCAGTTTATGCATAATCACCTTTTCTGGCAGCACTAAAGTATACTCCCATCCTGTCTTATTAGATGTGAGTTTAAAAATTGTACTATTTGTACCGTTGATTCTCTTATTAATAATCTGCTCTCCAATAGTATCCTCTAGCTCTGGCATACTACTTGATTCAGATAGTTGTAATAATACTTGGCCGTTTCTATCCTGAACAAATAAATTTGCCCCATTCTCTGTATCTAGATAAGAAAAGTACTCAGCTATTTTCTTCTTATCTAAATCACATATAACAGAACCTTTTATTGCTTTATTACCCCCTAAAGGTAATCTTTGAATGATTCTTATCTTATCTTCTAAAGCAATCAATCTTTGAAAAGCATCTTCTTCCATCAACTGCATAATCCATTCTTCATATGGCACGTTTTCTTTTAGTACCATATCATAATACAGTTTACTTCGATAAAGCTCTGTCCTTGTTAAAATATAATCCGTTTTATCTATGTATAAATACAAATTATTAAATATATCTGTATTCGAATATCTAAATATATAGGATAGCTCCGATATGACATCAAGAGCTTCTGAATAAAATTCATTTGCTTTCGTCACTTTTTTATCTGCAAAAGTATTGATTTTATTATTATCTGCTGTTTGCATGATTAATGAACTAATTATTTCTACTTGGTCATCTATAAAATTACTGCTACGTTTTAGCATTGATAAATTGTTTTGTGTAATCTCTTCTTTTACAGTATCAAATGCAATTTGATAACTTAATAAGCATACTAATAAAGGAATTAGTAAAACTCCAGCATATGAAATCATAAACCTAAAAATTGAATTATGTAAATATAACTTTTTTAAGTTCCGCATGACTTTCTCCTTATTTTTGATATTAACAGAAACTATCTTTTTAAATTTTACTATCTTTTATTAAATATACTATATATTATGTCTCAAATTGCAAAAAAACACAACAAATAAATTTGACTTTCATCTATTTGTTGCGTTTTTTCGACATTTTATTACTTCCTGTAAAGTTATATGTTATTTTCTAATAATTTCTGTATAAGCAAGTAAGAATGGTGCAACACCTTTAGCTTCATTTTCTACTACTGGTTCTGACATGTAGTATTCAAATGTACCATCTCTCATATCTTTACCACCAAGCCCTGCAACAAGGCAGATACCACCTAATGATAATTCTCCATTTACTTCTTTTAAGTATTTTTTCTCAATACCATAGAAACCTTTTTCACCGCATGCTCTGTAGCGTTCTGGAAGGTATCCTAATCTCACACCTTTTAAGATTGCGCAGCTGAACATTGCACTACCACTTGTTTCAAGATAGTTTTCTGGTCTATGACCTTGGTCTGGTACTTGATACCACATACCTGTTTCTTCATCTTGATATTTAAGCATGCTATCTACTAAGTCTTGGAACATAGACATAAGTTTGCGGTATTCAGCAAAGATTTGTTCGTCCATTTCTTGTAATGTATCTACAAGTGCCATTGCAAACCAACCTAATGAACGTAACCAGTAGTTTTTAGAAAGACCTGTTTCTTTATCACACCAGAACATTTCTCTAGATTCATCAATTGCATGATAGTATAAACCTGTTTCTGGGTTTTTCATGTTTTTCTCTACGTTAAGGAATTGACGGTAGATATCCATGTAGTTACCCATTTTATTGAAACGTGTTTCATATGCCATATAGAATGGTTGTGTCATGTAAAGACCATCTAACCAAACTTGGTTTGGATAGATTAATTTGTGCCAGAAGTTACCTGATGGTGTACGAGATTGACCTTTTAATTGATCGTAAAGTGTGTCTATTGCTTTTCTGTATTTTTCTTTACCTGTTAAGTCATATAGTTTGTAAAGGTTTTTACCTGCATTAATGTTGTCTAAGTTATATTCTTCTTTATCATAGAATTTGATGCTACCATCTTCTTCAATATAGAAACTTGTGAAGTCATCTGCAAATTGAAGGTATTTTTCATCTTTTGTGATTTCATACATTTCTAAGATGGCTGTAATCATACATCCATCAATATAGTTCCAAGATGCACCTTTACCTTGACGAATTTTTTCGATATTCCAGATTGGTCTATCAGGTGTACTTTTTTCAATTAATTCATCGATATATTGTCTAATTCTATCCATTTTTAATATCCTCCCTATTTTTCAATTAAACAATCTACTAACTCAATATCTTTTTCTTTTCCTTCATAACCTGTAACTTTTACGTTATCTAAAGTTAATTTATTAATGTGTCTTGCAAAAATACCCATCTTCTTAACTGGGTCTAAGTAGCTCATCATTGCTGGTTCGCCTTCTTTTGCATCTTCTTTAAAGTTGAACACAATATTTTCTAATTTAACTTCTTCGATTGGACTTTCTGGAAGACCATAGAAGAATGATGCTGCTACCTCAGCATTGTTACATACAATATCTGTAAATGTTAAACGTTTGATAGATGGTGTCATATCATCAACTGGTAATTTTTCTTTGCTCCATACATATTCACTCTTACCATCTGGATCACAGAAGTAATACATATTGATAACAAATGGTGTAAGAACGCCATCCATTTCAATATTACTAAAGTTAATTTGATCTAAAATAGAATCTTGTCCTCTACCTCGACGTGTCTTGATACGAAGACCTCTATCTGTTTCTCTAAATAAACATTGAGATACGTTTACATTTTTAACGCCACCAGAAATTTCACTACCAACTACTACTGAACCATGACCTTTTTCCATGATACAGTTTCTGATATTAAGGTTCTCAGATGGTTTCTTGAATTTTTTACCCATGAAGAGTTTTCCTGATTTAATTGCAATACAGTCATCCCCTACAGAGATTTTTACACCCACGATATCTACATCTTTACATGATTCTGGGTCAATACCATCTGTGTTGTGTGAGTTATATGGGTTTTCAATTTCCATATCTAAGAATTTGATGTTATCTGAGAAGTAAGGATGCATTGTCCATGATGGAGAGTTTTGTACTTTAATCCCTTGAAGTACAACATCCTTACAGTTATTTAAGAATACTGTACGTGGACGCCATGCACGTTTTTTCTTTTTAACATCAATCCACCAGTCACCATTTTGACCATTTCCATCAAGTGTTCCTTTACCAATGATTTTTACATCTTCAACATTAATCCCTGTAATTAAAGATGCCATTGAAGTAAGTGGGTTTCCTTCCCATGTTCCTAAATAGTATTCATCTTGTTCATCTGTATGTAATGTGTATCCTGGAAGAATTGGATATTTACTTCTATCTGTCACACCTAAAAGTGTTGCATTTTCATCTAATTCAATTGTGATATGACTTTTTAGGAATAATGGTCCTGTTAAATATGTACCTGCTGGAATATATACTGTACCGTGGTCTGGACATGCTAAGATTGTTGCTTGTAACATGCTTGTATCATCAGCCACTCCATCACCAACTGCTCCAAAGTTTCTTACGTTTAAACGTACCACTTCATTGTCAGTTGTAAATTTCTTAACTGCTGACATACCTTCTTTTGTTTCGATTGCTACTTCATATTCTGTGTTTGGTTGAAGTCCATATACACTAAACACATTTGTTTTTTCATTTTCCACTACACATTCTCCATTAAGGTAAATGTTGTAGCTTTCTTTTGAGAAGTAAATATCTTGGTTTACTAACTCAGCTGTAAAGCTTCTGCATGTCTTTTGAATAACTTTAAAATCCATTCCTACTTTTCTTCCTTTCTCATTCTCACTTCATATATGTTTATTGATATACTCTTTAACCCTAATTCACTTTTGGCCCCTGTGATTGTTGGTCTTATTGTAATCAACTCTATCTTTTTACTTACTTGTGTTAATTTAACCTTTACTAAAGCTTACTTTTAATGATTTATTTTTATTTGGTTATACTTCAATGGTTTTCATACTGACTTTAACCAGCTGAACCTCATGACCTTCACTATAAATCTTTAGCTGAACTTCATCTGTATAGGCTGGTAATACTACATCAAATGTAGCTTGTTTCCAGTGCATGCCTACTCTTCTTCTTTGTGTAAAGGTTTTACCATTGTAAATCATGTCAAGGCAAAGGTCTGCATAGTCATAGCTCATTTCTGTAATCTTACAGTTACTATAGTTATCCTCTGGATTAAATATTTCCGGGAAATATCTTGCTGTAATCGTAACCTGTGCATCTCTAGTTTCTTCGCTCATAGCATAACGTACTGTTTGGCTAATAGCTTTTTCTTCTGAAACATCTACACATCCTTGGCAACCTTTTGGTAAGCAACCATCTACTGGAGTATATGCCATCGTTTCTTCTGGAATATTCCATCCACTGAGTTGTTCTTCATTTCCTAAGAAATTATATGGTACGAGTTCAGCTCCTCTAGCTTTTACTTTGCTAAATCCTGCTGACTTATAAACTTTATTTTCTACACCGTCCCACTCTACATTGATTTGGTTTAGTTCAAACTCACCTTTTTTTACTACTAGGAAATGTACTTTATCATAATCAACGGCATGACTCATTAATTCTTTTGGAATTATATATTTGCCATCTTTACGTTCAAGTTTTACATAATGTCCTACTTTTGCTTTCCCTTTTGGATAGTCATTAGAAAATCCAATTGCTGTGTATGGATATGGAATTTCATCTGCTCCTTGTCCACTTACCTTAGTGAGTTTCCCTGGGATGTTCGTTGCAATTCTCGGATAAGGTAAAGCTAGAATCGCTTCATCCGTTATCTCTTGAATCGTAAATACCTTATCTGCAAAATGTGGATTGTCACTTGTATATGTATCGCCTACCTGTACGCCATAATCTTCTTCTATATCAAAACGTTGATAGAAGGTCGGTGTTGGGTAAGGTGCTTTAAGTATATCTTTAACATAAACCTCTACTTCAACATCACCTAGCTCTAATGCTACATATGCTAGTCCTAAAGAAGTACTTGGAAGTACCGCCGAAACTAGTGCTACATCTTTAAAACTTACTGCTTCACCATTTTGCAATTTTAAATAGTCGCTAGTAATTGGTGCATGCTCTGCTGAAGTGACGTCATCTACACGTTTATAATCTACTAAGCAGTTATGGCCTACATTGATTTCTTTAAAGAGCTTTGCTCTTTCTTCATTTGTATTAAAAACAAGCTCTTCCACATTAGTGAATGCCTCTCTTAATCTAAAAACCTTTAAACTTTGTCTTGGTCTTGGTAATTGGTCAAGATATACTTCAAAGTTATCGCATAATAAGTGATTACTTCTAGTCCCTGGATGTGTTCCACTCCAGAATGGTACATAATCTGCACCTCTTGTTGCTCTTACCGAATCTATAATATCTACGAATTCACAATCGTATTCTTTTGCAATTTGTTTTAATCCAATTTGTAAGCCTGGTCCAAAGTTTGTATGATACTCTGTTGCAATAATCGGAATTGCCCCTAGGCCTTTTACTGTTTCTACAGTTGCTCTTAAGTCATTTAAATACTGCTCTTCATCCATATATTTCAAGTCATTTGTATAACTTACGAAGAAAGCATATTTAGGCTTAATATCTGTCCATGATAAACTGTCATGGTATATTGGAATATGTTTTCGCATACGATCTAAATTTCCTCTATAAGTATCTCCAGACTTAGCGAAGTTCTCATAATTATAATCTGAAAATAAGCTGAGCTTACAGATATAGGCTTTTCCTTCAACACTAAAGTGACTTTCTGTATAACTATCACCTATAAATCCTATTTTATCTGTATTTGCCACATTCAATATTTTATATGGCTTTTTAGTTTCCACTCTTCAAGCCCCCCTTATTTAAATTTCTAATTTTACTTATCATCATCATCTCATATTTTTATTTAGATTTCTATGTAATATTTAGTTTAAATCTAAAAATTATACATAATATTGTCATGAATTTTACTAGATATCGTAAATTTAATACAAAAAAATTAAGGAATTAAAAAAATACTATTTTTATAAACCAAATTCTATACCCCTTATTATCATAGAATTTTTTATTTTATAAAAATAGTATTTCTAACTGTTACTTTATCTGGTTAATTTTATAGGCTCAAATATGAGCTTTTTACTACTAATTTACTCACCAAATTTATAACCTACACCCCATACTGTAAAAATATAATCTGGTATCCTTGGATTATCTTCAATCTTTTCTCTAAGCTTTCGAATATGTACCATAACGGTATTGTTGTTATCAAAATACTCTTGTTCCCATACTCTTTCATAAATGGTCTCTATTTTAAAAACCATACCTTTATTAACCCATAAAAGCTTTAAGATATTATATTCAGTCGGTGTTAAACTAATCTCCATTTCATTCTTATACACTTTTCCTGCCTCAAGATTCATTTTTAATACACCTTCTTCCAGTACCTTAGGACTAGAAGTGTTATTATTTAATTTCTTGAATCGTCTTAGCTGTGCTTTTACCCTTGCAATAAGTTCTAATGGATTGAAAGGCTTTGTGAGATAATCATCTGCGCCTACTGATAGTCCTAAAATTTTATCAATATCTTCCACCTTTGCTGATAGCATAATAATAGGTGTATTGTGCTGTTCTCTAATTTTAATGCACGCATCAATCCCACTTACTACTGGCATCATAATATCTAGGATAATTAAGTCTAATTTTTTGTTTTGCACTATTTCTATAGCCTCTAATCCTGTTGATGCCATTAGCACTTCATACCCTTCATTCTTTAAATAGATTTCTATCAAATCTCTAATTTCTTTTTCATCATCCACTATCAGTATTGTTTCTTTCTCCATTAGTTCACCTCTTCTCGGGTCTATTTATTTTTAATTCCAGTCAATAGACTCCTCATAATATATCCCTTTTAATCATTATAACGCTTTTCTAAATGCCTTGATATATATTGTGTATGGTATATACTTTACACATCATTTATTTTTACACTATCACTTTAATGTTACCAAACATTTATTTAAGTATTGTCATATCCTAATATTGTTTATTACCTATTAAGGTTTATTCTAGGTAAGATTACCTTAAAGCATAATAAATCTTGATGTAGTTTTGCCTCTATTGTACCACCATGTAATTCAACAATATTTTTAGCTATGGCTAATCCTAAGCCACTACCACCTGTGCTTGTTCTTGATTGGTCTGCTCGATAAAAACGTTCAAAGTATTTATTAATCTCTTCCTGAGAGACTTGGCTCGATGGATTACTTACTGCAATATAAACTTTATCTGCTGTGCCTCTAAGTTCCACATAAATGGTTTCATTCTCTGATGAATACTTAATTGCATTTTCAATTAAATTCTCAAATACTCGTGTAATTTTTGCTACATCTACTGATATAGTTGAATGAGATGTGTCGATATACGATTCCACTTCAATATTTTTATCCTGAGCTAAAGGCATCAATTCTTCAATGAGCTGATGTAATAAATTAGATAATGAGATATTCTCCCTTTTGAGTACTACACTTCCTTGATGTAGCTTTGTTAATTCGAATAAGTCTTCTATAATCATTTTTAGTTTTTCTGCTTTATTAAATGCAATTTCTAAATACTTATGTGTTTCATCGTCTGATTTAGTATTCATTTTGACTAAACCAATGTATCCAATAATAGAAGTAAGTGGTGTTCTTAAATCATGTGCTACATTTGTTACAAGTTCATTTTTACTTTTTTCAGTAGCAATTTTGGCATCTATCTGATATTTGAGTTCATCTTCCATGTGTGTGATAGATTGTGCCACTCTAGCTAACTCATCATTTCCTACAACCTCTATCTCATAATCCAAATTCCCTTTTGAAATTTGTCCAAGGCAAGATGATAGGTATTCAATATAAGCAATTTTATCTCTTGTTAATCTAAAAATAATCACTACAAATACTGCAATTGATGCAATAATGGCTAAGACATTTCCTATATTACTAAATTCTCTATGTGAAACAGGTACCAAAGAACTTTCATTGTATAGATAACATACCTGCTCACCAATAATTACTGGATAAATACCAATAAATTTGTCTTGATTATTGCTATATCCACTATTATTTGCTCTTTCAATAGCCTTGTTAATATTAAGACTCTCAATGATTCCCTTCGGATAGATCACATTGCCTGAACTCTCTACTAAATAAGTTTGTGATGCACTCACATATTCCATATCAAAAGATTGGTTGATGATATGTGCAACAGCTGTTTCTATTTCATCTTCGCCAATATCACTTGTACTTTCATTGACCCATGCTGCTCTCTCCAAAACTGCATCCTGAATATAGGCTCGACTTTCCGCATAACTTTCATAAGTATAATTTCCAAACCCTAGGCTATATATAAAATGAGATACACTCAAAAAGACAATTCCCGCAACGCATGCAGCTAGAACTACCATAAATAGTAGCTCTAGCCATAAATGTTGACTAATTGTTTCTTTGGAACGCTTGTATACTCGGTTCAATTGCTCTACTGATTTTTTCCCCAATACATTGATCTTCCTTTTCATACTTTTCCCTTCCACAATTTGTATTAGTTCTCCTTACTAACACTGGTGTAACCACCATCTATTAACTCTAGTGCAATCTGAGCATCTTTATTAATTATAATTGGTACTTCTCCATTCCCATATTGATAATTAATATGTCCATTTTCTATTTCTTGACTAAATGGGAGAAAATCACTTTCTAATCTAGTATTATAGGTCTCAAGAGGAGATTCCACCAGCTCTACATCCTCCACGTAGTACTCACTTAATGTCTCATTCTGACTCATATATTTTAATGTGATTCCTTGAATATTAGATGGTAAGGTTAAATTCATCGAAGTCTGACGTGATGCTTCTAATAATTTAACTCTTTCTGGTATAACTGTTGTTTGTATTTCAACTTCACTATCCTCTTCTCCTAAATCCATGACTTTAAAAGCACCATTTGCCAGAATACTATTATTGTAGCCCGATGTAACCAACTTACATTCTGTTTCGGAATTTAATTCTAACTCTGTATTGTTTCCATTAATCTTGATTTTTTCATATTGCCCTTCTAATTGAATGCTACTACGATTGCTTTCGATTTCTATATAACATGGCTGTAAAGATTTAACACTTACTTCTCCTCTAGTAGGTTTAATTTCAATCTTCTCAAATAATCCTTCTATTTCTTGCTCTCCCATTCCTACTGTAGTTAATTTCACAGGTGACTTAGAATTCATATTTAAACTTCCACTAGAGTTAATATTCACCTTATCATAACTTCCATCTAGTTTAATATCTGTATAAACTGCATTAATCTCTAATTTTCCTACACTAATATTTTCTAGATTAATGCTTTGCTGACGTCTATTATTCATTTGATAGTTCTGACTATATATATCTAAGCTATCCATTGTGCCTTCTGGAAGATAAACTGTCAATTTACCTTGATTCTCTTTTACACCTAGCCACAAGAAAATATCTTCTACCTCTCTTAGCTGAATATGTGTCTCGTTGCCTTGCTCATCAACCTCAAGCTCATACTTTGGTGCCAAACCTACCAAGTCTGTAAACTTCTGTGTAAATTCAACATAAGGCTCACCTGTTGTTGGCTGGACTTCAACTGGGATATCTGATACAATCGTCACCTTCTGTAAAGCATTTACATTAAGTTCCTGTTTATCATAATCCTCATATGTTTGTAAATCACTATAATATACTCGCCCTGCTAAAGCAGTACTTGTTATAGCTCCTACTCCAAAAATAATTGATAAAGTAATAAGCCACTTTCTCATTATAATTCCTCCTTATCATCCACTTTGATATGTGGCTTTCTATATCTTTTAAATAGACATTTTACCCACTTCACCATATATAGAAAAATAATAAGGATCATTCCGCCTAATGCTATTGAAGTAATCCCTAGAGAAATTCCTAATGCTATTGCACTTAAACTAATTTGTGTACACATAAAGGCTACACTTCCGATTAAGAGTATCCCAATCCCTACACACATAAAAATAGCAAAGCCAAATAAACCTACTACTCCAAGTGCCATCGCTCCAACGAATGCAATAAGCGGCAGTAACATAAATAAAATCACAAGCTTTGCCAATAGCATCATCCATTTGAATAATTTACTTCTTTTCTTTTGTTGATAATATCTTTTATACTCAGGAAAATGCAACTCTTTTTCCCTTGACTGTCTTCTCACACTCTTTGGTAAAACGCTTTTTCCAAATGAACGTTCCTTATGAATCTTTTTGTCTTCTACTATTTTATCTTCTATATCTTGTACTCGCTCATTTTTTTGTATCTCTTGTACAATCTCGTTTTCTTTTACTCGTTCATTTTCTCGTATTTCTTGTACAATCTCGCTTTCTCTTACTCCTTTATTTCCTTGTCTTTTCTGTATAATCCCACTTTCTTGCACCTTAATACTTGATTCCAATTCATCTTTTTGAATCTGTATATCTTTTACTACTTCATCATCTTTTTTATTTTTAGGCTCTATTATTTTGTTTTCTTCAATCAGTGTCTCTTGTGCACTTTTATCTACTTTGTCCACATCTAATGTCTGTACTTCATTTGCTACTATATCTTCTTCAAAAATGTTATAGCTTTTATAATCCCTCTTTGACACTTCTCATTCTCCCTCTTCTAGTATTTTCATTTATTATCATAAAGGATAATTCTTAATCCCCCAATCTTTAGTTATTAATATTTCTTAAGATAACCTCTATTTAGTTTAAAAAATTGCGTATAAAAAAAGGAGTCATATTCATCACTCCTCTTTACATACTACTTATTCGTTTTCATTATTAATTTTATAAAAGTCTATAATCGGTAATAATGCTGCACCTATTGCAGTCGTATTCTTAATTTCAGAGAAGTTGAGTTCCAAATCAAGACCACCTAAAAGCTCGCTATACTCACTTCTCATTTTTTCAAAATACTCAGGCTCAGATTTAATTAATCTAGCAACCTTTCCACCTACAATAATATTTTGAATATCCAATACCATAGACAAATTATAAAGCGTTATAATTAATACCTCTATTGCATTAATTAATATCTCTACTGCATCCTTATCTTTTTCTCTAATCAATGTCTCAAATTCTGAGAACTGACTAATACGTTTCCCTGTTTTTGTAGCATAAAGCTTTACTAAACTATGTGTAGAAATTCTATCTTCTACTTTACATCTTTTACCTGTAGACTTTTCTGTAAACTGCATATGTCCAAATTCACCTGCACGTCCACTCGTTCCTGTAAATAAGTCTCCATTTACAAAAACACCACCGCCTAAACCTTCATTAATGCCTATATATAATAAATTTTTATCCTCATCGTATTTACCTAATGATTTCTCAGCTAATAAAGAAAGGTTTGCTTCATTTTCTATGTATACGGTTGAATCGAATTGATTATATATGCACTCTAAAGCAATATGTTTATCACCCATATTAGTCTGCTCAACTATACCCAATTTCTGATTAATAGCTCCTGGAATAGAAAGTCCCACTCCTAAAATACTCTCTTCTTCGATTCCTAATTCTTTTATTCCTTCTTCAATAAGTTTCTTTCCTTTTGTTATGTACTCTTCTAACTCTCCATCTTCACATTTAATTTCTTTGATTAACAGCGTCTCTTCCAATAAGTTTGTAAATACCACCACAACTTTATACTTACTAATACTCATTCCCACTGCAATACGTGAATTAGGAATTAGCTTAATCACTTTAGGCTTACGCCCTCCTGTATAAATATCTGATTCAACCTCTTCAATAATCCCTGTCTGTTTTAAATCATTAATATTGGTTGTTACAGTTGGAATACTGATTTTGAGTGTATAAGCAATATCTAGTTTAGTTAAATTTTGGCCTTTTCCTATTAATTGTAAAATCCGTTTATAGTTTGTTTCCTTAATAAGGTTTCCTTTTGCAATCACTCGTTTATTCATAGTCCTACCTCACAACTTCTTTTATATTTATTGCTCTTTTCATTTATGTATCTTCATGCTTTCGTAAATTGTTTTTGTCTCTTATATAGATCATTTCTATATCACCTTATAATTATTCTTCCTCGATGTAATCCAACTCACTATCCATTGTTAAACTTATAATTTGATATATCCCTTATAAAATATTATATATGATTTAAGTCTCTAAAGGTAGCATTCTTTCCCTCTAGAGACTTAAATGTTTCTATTATCCTCAATTATTTTTTTATATGATTCACTGTCTTTTGTTATTTCTAATTTCTTTTAATTATGCTTGATTATAGATATATTGATTTACTACAGTTTCTAACCATTCTTGTTTACCAGAAACATTTTTAATTGGTGCTTGTTTCATTGCATAGGCTTCAAGTTCTTTAAATCCAACTTTTCCATCTACAATATCTTTACCAATACCTTCTGTAAAACTTGCATAACGGTCAGCTACAAAGTTTTCTAATACACCATCTTCTAATAATTTATGTGCTACTTTTAAGCCTTTAGCAAAAGTATCCATACCAGCTATGTATGCAATGAATAAATCTTCCTCTTCAAAAGATGCTCTTCTTACTTTTGAGTCAAAGTTAAGACCACCTGTTGTAAGACCACCAGCTTTAAGAATTTCATACATTGCCATTGTTGCATCATAAATGTTTGTTGGGAATTGGTCTGTATCCCATCCAAGCATTAAGTCACCTTGATTTGCATCTACACTGCCAAGTACATTGTTAATGCGACACATATTCAGTTCATGTTGGAATGTATGCTGTGCAAGTGTTGCATGGTTGGCTTCAATATTCATTTTGAAATAGTCTTGTAAGTTATATTTTCTAAGGAATCCAAGAACTGTAGCTGTATCAAAATCATATTGATGTTTTGTTGGTTCTTTTGGTTTTGGTTCGATTAAGAATTGTCCAGTGAAACCAATTTCCTTAGCATAATCTACAGCCATTTGAAGAAGTCTTGCAAAGTTATCAAGTTCTAAACCTGTATCTGTATTAAGAAGTGTTTCATAACCTTCTCTACCACCCCAGAATACATAATTTTCTCCGCCTAATTCTTTAGTCACTTCAATTGCTTTTTTGATTTGTGCTGCTGCATAAGCAAACACTTCTGCATTACATGTTGTCCCAGCGCCATGCATGAAACGTTTATTATTAAAGCAGTTTGCTGTTCCCCAAAGTAATTTTTTACCTGTAGCAGCCATTTTTTCTTTAATATAAGCTACGATAATATCTAAATTAGCATTTGTTTCTGCTAAATCTTTACCTTCTGGTGCAATATCTCTATCATGGAAACAGAAATAATCAATTCCCATCTTCTCCATAAATTCAAATCCAGCATCTACTTTGGCTTTTGCTGCTTCAATTGGATTTGTGATTTGATTCCACGGTCTAGACGCAGAATCCTCACCAAATGGGTCACTACCTTCTGCACATAATGTATGCCACCAAGACATTGCAAATCTTAAGTGCTCTGCCATTGTTTTATCACCGATTTTTTCATCTTTATTGTAGTGTTTAAATGCTAATGGATTGGTTGATTGTGGTCCTTCATATTGGATTTTTCCAATTCCTTTAAAAATTTCTCCCATTTTTATGCCTCCTAATATCTTTTCTACTTGTATAACTATTTTTACTTCTGTTTATATGTACTATTTAAGTTCTTTAACCTTAACCAATAAAATATAGTTTCGTTTTCTACTCATTTCTAAGTCTTCTACTATCTATAAACTAGCAAATGCGTATTTCTTATATTTCACTAAGTAGTTCATGTTCTTCTTTAAAGGTTTTCTTTAAGTTTTTATATAAGCTTTTATAGATAGGATAAAACTTCTTATAAGATGCTACATTCTCTTCTATTGGTTGAGTTGTACTTTTAATGCCAATAATTTTCTCGCAAGCTTCTTTTTCATCTTTGTATACACCTGTGCCAACACCTGCTAAAATTGCTACACCTAATGCTGGCCCCTCTGATACACTGATTGTCTTAACTTCAGTATCAAATAAGTCTGCATGAATCTGTCTCCATACATCACTCTTACCTCCACCACCAGACATCTTAATGCTCGTGATTGGAATATTATTTTCTTTAATGAGCTCAAGGCAATCTAGTAAGCTATAACCTACACCTTCCATAATAGCCTTTACCATATGACCTTTTCCTTGTGTTGCTCTTACACCAAAGAAAACACCACTTGCATATGGATCCATATGAGGTGTTCTTTCTCCCATTAAATATGGAAGATACATAAGACCTTCACTGCCTGCTGGTACTTCTCTTGCTTGATCTGTTAGAATCTCATAAACATCGCAACCTTTTTTAGCTGCCATTTCTTTTTCTTCATTGCAAAATGTATCTCTATACCACTTTAAAGATAGACCTGCTCCTTGAGTTACCCCCATCACATGCCATGTGTTTGGAATAGCATGACAAAATGTTTGAATACGACCTTCCACATCTGTTACTACAGAGTCGGTATATGCAAACACTACACCTGATGAACCAATCGTTGCAGAAACATCTCCACTTTGTACGATTCCATTTCCAATTGCTCCTGCTGCTTGATCCCCAGCTCCACCTACTACTGCTGTAGTCGTACTTAATCCTATTTCTCTTGAAACTTCTTCTGTTATGTATCCTGTAATATCGTGTGATTCTACTACTTTAGCTAGAAAATCCTTATTGATATCTAGTCTCTCAAGTAATTCTTCACTCCAATCACGTTTTCTAATATCTAACATCTGCATGCCACTTGCATCAGATACTTCTGTCATTAGACTTCCTGTTAATTTATATCTAATATAATCTTTTGGCAAAAGGACTTTATCAATCTTATTGTAATAATCTGGTTCGTTGTTACGTACCCACATTAATTTTGCTAATGTAAAAGCTGCAATAGCAGGATTTCCTGTGATTGTAATAAGTCTTTCTCTTCCTACAACTTCTTCTATTTGTTTAGCTTCTTCTGTTGTGCGGTTGTCACACCAAATAATAGAGTCTCTAATAACTTGCCCTTCTTTATCTAATAAAACAAGTCCATGCATCTGTCCTGAAAGACCTATACCTTTAATTTTAGTTACGTCTATCTTTGTTGTATCAATAATTTCTTTTAAGCTCTCTTTAGTTGCTTTCCACCAAGATTCCGGTTTCTGTTCTGCCCACCCAATTTTCTTCTGGATAATGTCATATTCCTTCAGTGCACTACCAACTACATTTCCCTCTGTATCAAAAAGAACTGTCTTCGTCCCAGAAGTTCCTATATCTATTCCAATAAGATATTCCACTACTTTGCCTCCTTATTGACCACACATTTTATTATATTATTTATATTAATAGCATTTTTTCGAACTTGCAACACTTTTTATATGTATTTTAAAAAGTTTATAAATAAATGCCAGCACTTTATTTTCAGTCATAAACCTCTCAACTGCAACATATAATATGTTTTAACATCTCTTTTTATAG
Organism: Cellulosilyticum sp.; assembly: GCA_017941635.1. Taxonomy (GTDB): domain Bacteria; phylum Bacillota; class Clostridia; order Lachnospirales; family Cellulosilyticaceae; genus Cellulosilyticum. The sequence goes on along the minus strand of JAGAVZ010000028.1, from coordinate 15,544 downwards.
GCTATATTTATTGCACCTTAGGGCTTTCCCCTAATAAAGTGCACAACCTATAATATGAACTCACTAGAAAACTCAAAAGGAGGTTATGTATTGTGAGTGATAAAAAACAATTACTTATTGAATATCTAGACGATAATCTTTTTATCCCAATTCTGCATTCTCCTCGTGCTTCATATCAAGTTAAACATGATTTTCAGCATATGCGTGATCTCTTACAGATGTTCTCAGCAGGAGGTATTCTTAACTTCATTTGGAATATGCTTGGTAGTGCAGATATGAAAGTCGTATTTTCGACACGTTTAACTGATGAAGGATTTTATAACTATGATGAAATTCTAGATAATTTTAAGAATGAGTTCACCTATGATTGGCTAATGTCTTAGGTTTAATCATTGATACTCCTTTCTTATTTGGTTATAATAAGAAATAAAATACAATTCTATTTTCAATATAGGTAAGGAGTCCAAATTATGCGACGTTATACTAAATTATCTACTTTAGAACTATCTCACTTCCAAGAGATTCTTAAATTTTTCTTTGCACAATGTGATAAAGTAAACATTTATTTTCCAAATGCAACCTCAGGAGCACTTTCAGAAGAGCTTACTTCATTTAAAAATAAATTCTTAGAAGCAACTCATATTATTGAAGAAAGCGAAGAATTAGGTTCTTTAGAAGAAACATTAGAAGAAAAAGAAGGTTTCTCAATGGTGATTGCTTCTCTTACATCAGAAGTGAAAGATCTTCTTTTAGAAATGAAACCTGAACTTCGTTTAAGTTTAGGTCTTATCGCTGGAGAAAAGGTACTTTTCTACCTAGGTGATGAAGATGAATGTGTAATCGAAGCTAATGAAAACTCAGAGATCTTCAATTCTCCATTATTTGAATCATTTCAAATTATATAATTAGCAATCTGATGAGAGTGTAGTCCACCATAGCTATACTCTCATTTTTTTCTATTAATCTTCTCATCATTTTCTCATCTTTCTCTTATTACATTCTCATTCATCTTAGATATACTAATACCATCAAATAAAACAAATCAAAGGATATAACTTCTTCTGTTAATTTTTTTAGCAGCAATCTCACCATACGAATTCATTTATTTAAATACCTAATCAAGCTTAGGAAATAATCTATTAAACTTAGGAGTGATTATTATGGCAACTATTACATTAGAACAAATTGATTTAATTATGCAAAGAGCAAATGTTTCATACCAAGAAGCTAAAGAAGCTCTTGAACACTGTAATGGAGATTTAGTAGAAGCACTACTTTACTTAGAAAAAACAGAACGTATTCAAACTCATAAGTATAAGAAAGAAACAACAACTACAGATAAAGTTACTTCATTTATAGATAAATTAAATGCTACTACATTTATTATGAAGAAAAAGGAGCGAATCTACGTGAATGTACCACTTTCTGTTGCATTAATTGCTATTATCCTTTGTTTCCATGTTTCTATTGGATCAATTATTATTGCTTTAATTTTTGGTGTTAGAATTGCTATTGTTGGTGAAAATGAACTTGCAAGTAAAATCAATTCTACCATCGACGATTTAAAGAATCATTAAATCTAATACAGGCGTTGCAACTCATCGCAACGCCTGTATCGCTATTTATATATTTGTGCACAGTTTATACTAATAATACTCAGTCTATCCCTTTAATTATAAAACAATTCATAGGGATTAAAGTTTATAACCCTTTTAAATCTTTACTTTATATTTACTGATTACTTTAGGTCTATTATCGCTGTGTGTCTCACTTGTATAAACCATACATAATGCTTTAATTCATCTATATGACAAATTTATTTTATGATACACTATAATCAAAACATTCAAAACAAAGAGGTGGTTCCTATTAAACATATATTGATTATCGAAGACGAAGTTAAAATTGCACGTTTCCTAGAACTGGAGCTTCAACATGAAGGCTATCAAGTTTCTATTTCTCACGATGGACGTGAAGGCTTAAATCTTGTACTCACTAATGAATATGACTTGCTTATTTTGGACGTAATGCTACCTTCACTAAATGGTATGGAAGTTCTTAGACGCATTCGCCAAACTTCTGAACTACCTGTTATTATGCTGACTGCCAAAGATGACGTCATGGACAAAGTTATGGGACTCGATTTAGGTGCACAGGATTATCTTACGAAACCATTTGCTATTGAAGAGTTACTTGCACGCATACGTGTTTTATTTAAATTAAAAACACTTGCTCCTTCTAATATAACTGCCCCACTAACACTTACTTGTGGTAATCTAACACTTTATCCTGATAAGTTTGAAGTAAGTTATAATCAGACGCCTATTATTTTGACTAAAAAGGAATTTGAACTTCTCGAATATCTCATGAAAAATAAAGATATTGCCCTTACACGTGATCAAATCTTAGAAAATGTATGGGGCTACAATTATATTGGTGATACCAATATTGTAGATGTATATATCCGTTATTTAAGAAATAAAATTGATCAACCTTTCCAAGAAAAGCTTATTCATACTATCCGAGGAATCGGCTATCAGTTAAAAGAAAACTAACAAAGGAGGAATCAAATAATGAGACGCCCTTTTAAAGCCTTTTACGAATTTATAGCTTTCATTATTAGATTCTTCTTGGCTCTACTTAATGGTGCTTTTATTCTTGTATATAAATTTTTTAACTTCTTCATCAGACGTTTTCAGTTTTCCATGAGTTTTAAAATTAACTTTGTATATAGCTTAATCTATATAGGGCTCTTTTACTTAACTTTTGTTGTGAGTTCTAATTCACTTCGTGTCTATATTGATAATCATCCTGACCTAATTACAGTTGCAATCAATGATTATATTGATGCTTTTCCTCTTTTGTTTTATATCTCATTTGGGATTTTCTTAATCCTTGGCAACTACTTAGTTCATAAGCTTTTAAAGCCAATCAAAGATATGACAGATCAAGTAAAGGATATTAATGGTACTAGCCTTAATAGATTAGACACTAATGTTGCCAAAGACGAGTTAAAAGACCTTGCACTCACCTTTAACGAAATGCTCGATCGTCTAGAACTTTATATGAACCAACAAAAGCAATTTGTTTCTGATGCCTCTCATGAACTTCGCACACCTATCGCTATTATCCAAGGATATACAGAAATGCTCCAACGTTGGGGAAAGGATGATCCTGCTATATTAGAGGAAAGCATTAACTCACTCTCACAAGAAACTGCTAATATGAAAGACCTTCTAGAAAAACTCCTTTTCCTTTCAAGAAGTGATAAGAAAACTTTAAAACTTACTATGGAGCCTTTTAATTTATCAGCACTATGTCATGAAGTTATAAAAGAAACGGGATTTATTGACGATGAACATGATATTCTCTCTAAAATCACAGAAGATATTATAATCTCTGGTGATAGAGGTTTGATTAAAGAACTTATAAGAATTTTAATGGATAATGCACTTAAATATACACCTGAGGGCGGCACTATTACACTTGGTTGTAATACTTCCAAACAAAATATTATCCTGTCTATCCAAGATACTGGTATAGGAATTTCCCGTGAACACATTCCACATCTTTTTGAAAGATTTTATCGTATTGATGAAGCTAGAAATAAAAGTACAGGTGGAACTGGTCTTGGTTTAGCCATTGCTCAGCAAATTATTAAAGCCCACAAAGCTCAAATTTCAGTGAGTAGCGAACCTAACCAGGGTACTACATTCTTAATCTTTTTTAATAAGTAATTTTTTTATAAAGGTTAAACTAGCTTTAGTCTAACTTAACTATCAATAATTATTTTAATTCAAACATATTATAATCAATATAACTTAGCATTAAATAAATGATACTCATAAAATTAGCCCCCTATAAGTTAGACGCAAAACTCTAACCTATAGGGGGCATTTCAATAATCTAATTTCGTATTCAGCCCAACCTATCTACCACTGACTCTTTGGAATAAATCCAATTAATGTTGGTGCTGCCGAACCATTTGGTAATAAATACTCAATTGTAACTGTTTCACCTTTTTTAATTGTTCCTAGTACTACTGCTTTAGTGGTTGTTCCACTAAATGTACCCTTTCCTGGCATATTATGTACTGTGTTGTTCCATTTTACTGCACCTTGGAATGTACCACCTCTATTATTTAAGATGACACCCATGTCCTCTTGCGCTGTTACAGTAATATAGTATGATACACCAAAGTTTCCTGTATTCTCTACAAAACTATTATCACGCTCATCATAACCTACTACCCATTCATCAGATTTTGCCACTCCCAGAGTAAGCCTTTCTGCTTCTTTTCCATCAAGATTTAAGGTATAGTTAATTCCTGTTTTATCATATGTACCACTATAATGTACACCATCAGCTGGGAAATAGTATAAGCCATCTAATGATTCTATCGTATCTGTACCATTTAAGTTTGCTACTGTAAATTTAACTTCCCCATCAGTTTCTACATCAATATGTGCAGATATACAAGTATTTTGTGACCAATTTTTCTCATAGAAAAACTTTCTTTCTCCTGGTTGTAACACTATTGTTTCTGTAGGAATTGTTCCACTTAAGTATTCATTTAAACTTAATTGACCTACTCTTAAAATATCTGTTGCCGGTCCTTTAATGGACTTATTAATAAGTTTAACTGTGACTACTTGGTTTGTTGGATTCTCTACAGCAAATACTAGTTTTTGTGTTTCTGTTGCATTAGTTGTATTAATATGGTGAATTAGTAATCTACCTAATCCATTCATCTTATCTTGATATAGAATTCCTCTACCTTTTACTTCTTCTGGAGAGTCACTCATAATTAAAGTTCCATACTCATAAGACTTTTCTAGAATCTCAGCCTGTTTAAATCCTAGATAATTAAAGTTATCAAAGTTATCAATCCATTCTCCAATTAAGCCTAATGAAAACTTATGATTTAACTCTGTATTTATGACTTCATCCGAAATATGTACAATCGTTTCAAAACCAGCACTACGATTACCATAGGCATCATCTAGATATAATGTAATGATATACTCACCTGCTGTAAATAAATGGGTTGGTTTTCCTAAAGCCGCACGATTAGCTGCTTCCCCAACCTTTCTATATGTCCATTTACTATCTTTTACTGTCTCCCATGATTCATTGGTATACGTATATGGTAAAAATGTAATAAGCTCACCTTGAGCAAAGCTCGTCTTAGTTGGTGTTAGACTTGTTATAACTGGTGCCTCATTTGGTAAAATAGTAATTGTTTGATAGTTCCAATCACTCCATAAACCTTTTGCATCTTGTACTTTTAACCCAACAGTATATGTACCTTCTCTAGGTGTTTTAAACATGTTACTAAGTTCCTTATTAGTAAGTGTTTTTTCACCCACAATACTCCATAATTGATCTACAATTGCATCTCCATCTGGATCAAAGCTTTCGTTTATAACAGATACTACCTGTCCTGCTACATAAGTTTCTGGGAAATAAAATGATGGTACTGGTGCTTGATTTGGAGTTTCTATAATTTCTTGTTCTGGTTGGTTTGATGGTATATTAATATTTTGATCCGGTTTTTCTAATGTAATTTTTCTATTAACAGCATCATAATCAATTTTTACATTAAAAGCTTCACTCATAAATCTTAGCGGCACTAACGTTGTATTGTTTTTAACAATAGGTGCTACTTGTAATTCCAATTCTAAGCCATCAATAATTGCAACCTTACTTCCGATTGTGACCGATACAGTTGTCCCATTTTTTGACATTGTAACTGTTTGTGTCATTTGATCCCATAGGATTTCTGCTCCTATTACTTTTTCAGCCACAAATCTCATAGGTAGTAGTGTTGTATTATCAATAACAATAGGAGACATTATTAACTCTTGCTCTACCCCATCTACAATGGCTATTTTTGAATCTAGTGTTAATATAATTCTATTTTTTAGATTTTCATCTACTACTGCATTCGTTTCAGCACTAGGTTGATTTATAATCTCTTCTGTATCTGCTCCTACAAATATATTATTATCTATAGCCTGATTACTATTTTCCTCACCTATAGTTCCATTTTGTTCTAAATTAACTTGCACATCTTCTCTTTGTATAATTTCAAACTCAGCATCATCATCAAAATTAATGTGATGTTGTTCGTTTACTATACTAGGTAAGGCTAAGTCCTGTGCATACAAACTTTGACTTCCTACAGCTAGGGTTAATCCTAGCATACCTAGTAATCTTTTATTCATTATTTCACCTCATACAATTTATATTTAATTAATTTAACGATTTCATTATATCATATCAAGATTTTTCCATACGTTTTATAGTTCAATCGTAATATAACTGTAATATTAGTTATTGTGACTACCTGTACACATTCCTAATCCTGTCAGCCAATTTTTAAAGCTCTTAGGATTTCTTGTTTGAATTAATACAATCCCCGGACCTCTAAATCTACATACTAAACATTCTCCTGACATAATACTATTGCCCCAACCACTAGATGCTTTCTCAATGCTATATTGCATATAATCAGCCCAAGCTACTAAATGTCCATTATCCACTATATACTCTTCCCCTGGCGCTAAATTAATCGCATGAATTGAACCATATGAACTTAAGAATACTGTGCCTCTTCCAGATATATTAAGAATAAATAACCCTTCACCAGAAAACATACCTCTTACTAGATTTTGTGCTTTTGTGTCTACTTGAATCCCATCAGTAGCAGCCAAAAATCCATTCTTCTGTACCCTAAGACCATAACTTCCATCTAACTCAACATCTATAATTCCACCAGGTATAGCATGGCCAATCAGAACCTCTCCATCACCTCTAGCTGCTGTTAAATATTGAAAGAAGAAACTTTCGCCAGATAATAATCTTCCTAAACCTCTCATAATGCCACCTTCAGTACCACTTGATACCTCAATTGTCGATGACATACCAATCATAGCATCTGATTCTGCCTTAATTCTTTCTCCTCTTTGTAATTGACACTTCACTATTGGAAAAGCTTCTTCGTATAAAATCTCATATTTCATATCATTCTCTCCTGTCCATTATTTAATCTATTTCTAATTTATATTGATTATATCACGCTTTATCCTAAATACACCTTTACTCACTTTTATTTTATAAACACTCTATTCACATACATAATTTATATCTTTATTTTCTTAAGTTATCTAAAATTACTAGCCTTACTCCATACTTAGTAATTTTTCTGTCCAAACAAATATCTTATCTATCTAGTAATTCATTTTAATTACTAATAAAAAAGTACAAGGTTATAAATATCTACCTTGCACTTTTGTATATCTTATTCTAAAAAATAAATGCTATAACACATATATAAGAAACTAGATTTATACACCTAGTTATAAATCTAGTTTATGCTTTTTGTTGCATCAACTTTATTTATGAATTGCGGCATAAATATCTCTTTTACTTACACCACGGTCTTTTGCTACTTGTTTCATTGCTGATTTTTCATCCATACCTTTATCTGTATAGATTGCCATATGCTCTTCAATTGATAAACTTGTCCAGCCTTCTTGGATTTCTTCTTTTAACTCTCTTTCATCTCTACCAGCTAAAACAAGAACATATTCCCCTCTAGGCTCTTCTTCATTATAGTATTCTAATGCCTTTGCTAAAGATGTCTTAATTACTGTCTCATGCTTTTTAGTAAGCTCTTTGGTAATGGTAATATCTCTATCACCTAATGCTTCATGTAAACTCTCTAATGTTTTAATTAAACGGTGTGGTGCTTCATATAAAATAACTGTTCTTGTTTCATCCTTTAATCTCTCTAGGACCTCTACCTTTTCTTTTTTATTGGATGGTAAAAATCCTTCAAAGATAAAACGTCTTGTTGCTTGTCCCGAAATAATTAATGCTGTAATTCCAGCTACACATCCTGGTACAGAAGTTACTGTAATCCCTTCTTCTAATGCAAGCCTTACCAAATCCTCACCTGGGTCTGAAATCCCTGGCGTCCCTGCATCTGTTACAAGTACAATATTTTTACCTTCTTTTAAAAGCTCAATAAGCTCTGGACCTTTCTCCATTTTATTGTGTTCGTGGTAACTGATGAGCCTTGTATGAATATCAAAGTGATTAAGCAGTTTCTTTGTATGTCTGGTATCTTCTGCTGCAATAAAATCAGCTTCACTCATCAGACGAACTGCTCTATACGTTATATCTTCTAAATTTCCAATTGGTGTTGCACATAGGGTAAGTACGCCTTGTTCCATAGTCATTTTTCCCTTCTAAATCTTGCTCGTAAATACTTTGTATTTAATTTAAATATACTTACTATATCTATTTTTATATTCAATCCAAATATGCTTTTTTCCATCTAATACTATATATTCTTCAATACTTTAATTAAATAATACCTTGTTAAAGAAAGGTTATTCTAGATAAAATCAAACATATTCTACTTTTACATAGACATCTTTCTACTTAGTTAGCTCTTAATTTTGTTCCTGACTTGCTGACTCTAAGCGTCCTTTTTTACCATAGATTTCATTGATATCATCTGTATAAGTCCCATCTTCATTATAGACAAATAACGGTGGCATTACACGTAATTCAGGATTTCCATTTTTGACACCCTCTACTAATACCATAGTTGGTGCTTTCCCTTGTTTTGGATAAACCATTCTCATTACTTTAGGTTCAATCTTGTTATTACGCATAGCTGTAAAGATATCTACTAAACGGTGTGGACGGTGAATCATACACATCTTTCCACCATATTTAAGCATATAGCCAGCACCTTCAATGATATCCTCTAAAGTACAAGCCACCTCATGACGTGCAATCGTCTTAGATGGATGCTCATTCTTGAGTCCTGCATGGCCTTTCATATAAGGTGGATTACAAGTAATGATATCAAATGTTCCTGCTGAATAATGTGCTTTATAATCTTTAATATCCATAACTTTCATTGTCACATCATCTTGAACCTCATTTAAAAGGACAGAACGAGATGCCATTTCGATCATTTCTTCTTGGATATCTACACCTGTAAATGTCCCTTTTTGATAAATTGCATGCATAACAATTGGAATAATCCCTGTTCCAGTGCCAATATCTAAAACCTTTTGCTTCGCATTACTTACCTTTGCAAAATGTGCTAATAAAATAGCATCAATCCCGAAGCAAAAAACTTCGGGATTTTGAATTAATCGATATCCGTTTCTCTCTAAATCATCTACTCTCTCATTCGAGCGTACTAAAGTCGAATCCTTCATATTCCTTATCAATTTCTCCTTCATTATTTCCACAGCAACCGCCATTTCCACATCTTTTCTTCTTAATAATTTTAAGCTGTGTAGAGTGGTACATGATTGCTTCTTTCTCATCTTTATCTTTCTTCTGAACAGCTACTCTAACTTGTTCACGCAATACGTTAACTGATAATACTTCCCCTTTTCCATCTGGTGTAATAACAATATCACCAATCACAGGTAGTCTTCCTCGAATTTCAACATAACATTCCTGTTCATATTTTAAACAACACATTAAACGTCCACAAATTCCTGAAATTTTGATTGGATTTAATGAAAGATTTTGTTCTTTAGCCATTTTAATAGATACAGGTTGGAAATCTCCAAGGAATGTATTACAACAAAGTGAGCGACCACAAATACCAATGCCCCCACACATTTTTGTTTCATCTCTAACACCAATTTGTCTAAGCTCAATACGTGTTTTGAAGATAGATGCTAACTCTTTTACAAGCTCTCTAAAGTCTACACGTTCATATGAAGTAAAATAGAAAAGTACTTTATTGTTATCGAATGTATACTCAACATCAATTAGTTTCATATCTAATTTATGCTTAATAATCTTTTCTTTACAAATAAAGAATGCTTCTTTTTCTTTAATCTTATTTTGTTTATATTTTTCATCGTCCTCAGGTGTTGCTAATCGAATAACCTTTTTTAGAGGTTGTACAACTTCAGAATCATCTACTTCTTTATTTGAAATAACGACCTCACCATACTCTATCCCTCTAGCAGTCTCAACGATAGCATGCTGACCTTGACCATATACGATATCTTCTTCCGGTGCAAAGTAATAAACTTTGCCGGCACGTCTAAATCTGATGCCAATGACTGTTATCATTTTTTCCTCTCCTTTAATTGTAGTAATAAATTCTCTATGACAAATGTACTGTATATATTCTGTTTAACGTCAAGAATCGCTTGCTTAATAGATTCTATATTCTGACTAACTTTATTATACGTTAATTTATAAGACATGTCCAACAGCTGTTGCTCATAGTCCTTGTAGTATAAATCTGCTTGTCTTGCTACTTTTACAATCGCAATATCACGATACCAATACAGCCAAAAGTTCAGGATTCTATCTATTTCTTCCTTTTGGTCTGTAATCTCTTTAACGATATCATAAACTTGCATAATCTGCGCAGTTTCTAATCTCTGTAAGTATTCTACACTCTGTTTTCGGATTTCTAGATATTGCTCATCTTGAATAATATCATTAATCACACCAATACTTCCATCGGAAAGTTTTTCATATACTTCCTGTTGTATACCTGTGATTCCCTTACTCGCTAGATAACCTCTCATCTGCTCCTTGCTAGCAGGATTAAAGCGCACCACTATACATCTCGACTTAATCGTTGGTAACAAGCTTGCTAGATTCTCACATACCAAAATAACAATTCCATATGCTGGTGGTTCCTCAATTGTTTTAAGCATGGCATTTTGACCTTGTATATTAATACTATCTGCTGATTTTACAATAACGATTTTATATTCTGATTGATAAGGTTTTATATCCATTTCACGAACGATATTTTCCCTAATTGTTTCTACCTTAGTAACCTTTGTATCTTTCTCAACTAAAATGACATCTGGATGTGTTCCTGCATTAATCATATGACAAGAACTACACTCATTACATGGTCCCTCTTCTGTTTTATTCTCACATAAAATAAACTTTGCTAATTCCAATGCAAAAGTATTTTTTCCAACACCATATGGTCCCTCAAAAATATAACTATGAGACAACTGTTTATCTGCTACTACCTTCTTAAAGTATGCTTTTGCATCATCATTGCCAATAATGTTTTCAAATACTTTCATTACGACTCCTTCTATCTTTATATATTAAAAATGTTCGTGAATCCCTCCACGAACATTAAGTTGCTATATCTAATACTAATCCTTGAATTTCACCAATTCTATCTAGGATATCTACCTGATTTTTTTCAGATTTGATAAGCTCTCTTGCTAATTCATCTAACTTATCATTTACCTGTCTAACAATCCCATATACTCTATGTCTACCTCTTCTATCTAAGAAGTTTTCTCTCGAGAATTCATGTGAATTTGCTACAACTTCACTAAGGAAATTAGAAATCATAGAACGGTATACCTTTAGATCCCTAATATCCATATGCTCAGCAATCTTCTGACCTTGTTTTGTAATCTCTTCTACCATTTGAGTCAGTTTCTCTTGTAACTCACTCTCACCAATCTGGCTTAATAAAGTAAATCTAAAGTTGCCTTCAGTCTTTACCTGAGTAGCTGTAGATACTTGCCTTAATGTTGGCATCTGTATATTGCCTATCTGCATTTCAGCCACGTGTAATCCCCCTTTTCAACACCCCTACACTTATAATGTATTTTTATTCTATGCTAATCTTATTTCAAATGCAAGCACTGTAGTTATAACCCTTCCAATGTACTTTCTATGATTCTTATATTTATTTTAATCTACTCACATGTCTACTATCTTGATTCTAACGCACTTATTATAGTTATTACTCTTTACTTTAATATACTCATTATAGCCATAATCTTTACTTTAGTGCATTTACTGTAGCTATTATGTTAATTTCAATATCGCCACTATAGGTCTAAATCTTATGATAAGTCTTTCCATAAATACTATGCCTTAATCAAATATTGCTTATCTATATTCTATAAAGTAGCCTTATAAATAATATATCGGCGTTTTTTAACTACTTCCCATATATTATCTGCTGAATCTCTCTCTTAATCTCTTTAACACATTCATCTAAATCATTATTATCATAGTACTTATTAATATTAGCCTTTTGTAAATTCTCATTACTAAAATCACGACTATCTGCTAAGAACCTCCTGCATAACTCTTCATAGTTTGGAGTACCCTGCTGTCTCTCTCTTTGTATTGCACGTTCTAATCGTTTTCCATCTTCTACTTGTACATAGATTGGAATAACCTTTTCTTCTCCAAAATACTTTACTAAATTGATATAGGCTTCTAAAGTTACAATCATAATATAATTATCTTCTAATTCAAATTGCCCATCATCAATCGTTGCATAGTACCATGGTCCATTAACTGTTTGATATACTCTTTGTTCAATCACTTTGTTACATTCTTGATATTCTGCCAAACGTTCTTCATTAATAAAATAATACTCTCGTCCATTTTCTTCATTATTACGCATTGGTCTAGTTGTATATAGTACTATTGGCTTTAAAGTAGTGCCATTTTTTAAAATGCTAAAAATCGTATCTTTTCCTGTACTACTTTTACCCATTAAACAAAATATTTTTCCCATTTATGCCTCCATTTACTTCCTCATATGTGTCTATTCTATATGCCTATTATGATACTTATCATTATCTTACTATATTGTGTTGCAGACTATTATTTTTCATTTTACTTTTATTTCATATTATCTCTTATTACCTTTGTTTCATCCTGAACAACTTCCAAAAATATTTCATTATCTATGATTTTAATTCCCTTTATCTTCTCCTTAAAGTCATTTAATAAAATAATATCCTCCTTAGTAAATACTTCACCTATTGCAATAATAGGTATTCCTGGCGGATATAGCATAATATTTTTAGCTGAAACTCTATTTAAACATTCTTTAATATGAAGACATTGTTTATTACTATAAAAAATTCTTCTAGGATTATTTCCCAATGTTATTTTTTGTTTCATAAAAGAATTGATACTTTTTTGAGTTCCTTGTTTTTCAACCATTTGATCAAGTCTAATAAGCGCTTCTTTAAGCTTGGCCAAACTCATCTTTTGATCTGCTATTGTTGTCATTAATATAATGTAATTATTTAATGCTGCTTCAACAGTAATATTAAAGTTTTTGTTTAATAGCTCTTCTAATTCATATCCATTAATATTCGTATGAGTTGTTGAAATAATAACCTTACTAATATCGTATCGCTCTGTATCAAAGGATATAAGCTTTAGCTGTTTTAATTCTTCATTAAGTATTTTCCTAAAGCTAACCAATTCATTTACATAGTTTCTTTGAATTTCTTCTTTATGAACCTGTATATATGCTCTAATATAATCCATAATTCCCATCATAACATAAGAAGGACTACTTGTTTGTATCATTCTTAGTACTTGAATCACTTCGTCATAGTTTACTCTATCTGAACAAATATGTAATAATGCACTTTGTGTTAATGTTGGTAATGTCTTGTGCATACTATTAATTACAATATCTGCACCTAACTTAATGCTACTTTTAGGAAAATCTCCTTCTAATACAAAATGTGCACCATGTGCTTCATCAACAATTAATATTCCTCCATATCTATGTGTTATTCTCGATATTGCTTCAATATCCGATACAATCCCTTCATATGTTGGGCTAACAACCAATACACCCTTAGCTTTTGGATACGCCTTATAAGCCTTCTCTATAGTCTCTTCTGATATACTACCTATTATATGCTCTGATTCTATGTACTCTGGACTAACATATATAGGTGATACACCTGCCAATATTAATGCACTCCATACACTATGATGTGCATTTCTAGCAACTATTAATTGATCACCTTCTTTACATATGGATAATATACTTGTTAAAATACCAGCTGTAGATCCATTAGTTAAAAAAATAGTTTGTTTTGTACCATAAAAATCAGCCATCAATTCCATGGCTTGTCTAATAATCCCCTCAGCTTCATATAAGTTATCCATTCCCATTGCCTCAGTATTATCTAATTTAGTCATATCTATTTGATCTAAATCTGCAATCGAACCAAACTTATGCCCTGGCATATGAAAAACTAAGTTGGCCTTACTATACTCAATTAACTTATCAAATAATGGTGCTTTCACCCTATCACTCTTTCTATTAATTCAATATTTCTCATTATAGTGTACAGCATGTATTTTATATTTACAAATTCTATAAATAGCAATCTAAAGTTATATCTATCCCCATCACTTTTAATTTTATAAGTATTGATAATGTATACGTATAAATAAAATTAGTTTATCTATTGTATTTATAAGTAATCTCTACATAACTGAAATAAATAATGAGTCAAGTAAAATACTTGACTCATTATTTCGCCTCTAAATGTTTATGATCCATTTCTTCTTTAATAATAGATTTTGCAATATTATAGAACTTCTCTACTAAGTTCTCTTCATTGCGTCTATGAAATTCACATAACTTATTAAACTCATACTCCATTCTTTCTTTACTTTCTCTATATAATTCCTGACTAATACAGTCACGGCTATATTGCATTATTAACTCTTCATAATACTCAGGATTTTTTCTAACTTGTCTTATATCAATGCCCTTTTCATCAAAAAAGTTATCTAAGCTATGCGTAGTCTTTGTTAAATCCTGAGCTCGTTTTAATACATTAAATTCCATTTGATCTATCATATTAAATTCCTCCTCTAGTATAATTGTTAAATTATATTCGTATCAAGTATAATTTATTCAAAAAAATTATATACTATTACTCATTACATTAGAGGAGTTATCTATTCCTATATTCTCTCTATCTTCTCAATCTTTACTTCATATTTTCCATCTGGTGAATCTATCTCAACAATATCACCCACCCTATGATTGTAAATTGCTTTACCTAAAGGTGATTCAATACTAATCTTATTATTAGCTGCATCAGTAGACATCGTTGTTACAATTTCATATTCCATTGAAAACTCATCTTCAATAAAATTAATTGTAACTCTCTTTCCTAATCCTACCTCATCCTCGGAAGTATTATCTTCAATAATATTAGCAGTCTTAATCATTCTCTCTAAGTACTTTATTCTACCTTCATTACGTCCACGCTCTCTCTTAGCAGCCTTATATTCATAGTTCTCACTCAAATCACCATGTGCACGCGCTTCTTTTACTTCTTCATTACGCTTTTTTCTCACAACTACTTTTCTATATTCTATCTCTTTTTTCATCTTCTCAATATCTTGTTCTGTAAGAAAATTATTCATATGACTCCCCTTTCTAGGGTATTCTCATTCCATCTAAATTTTTATGTTCTATTGGAATGTCCTACCTCTATTTTTCCTATCTTTATATTTTCCATTTATATGTATTATAAATCATATGTAACTCAAAAAAGAAGGCTTTATCATTTTATATTTTTGTATAACACAAAAGGCCTGATAGCTATTAACTATCAGGCCTTCTTCATTTATGAGCCACCCGGGAATCGAACCCGGGACAACTTGATTAAAAGTCAAGTGCTCTACCGACTGAGCTAGTGACCCACATGGT
>JAGAVZ010000257.1 GCA_017941635.1 Cellulosilyticum sp. | reverse complement strand
CGTCAGACCAGAGCTTTGTCGCCGGCTTCCTTCAGATTCCATCTCACGATGGACACCCTTGCCTTAAACTATGTGCTTGGCACTATCAACCCGCACTCAGGACTTTCACCTGTTAGATTGCGCCCATGCTGGGCGCACATATAAAAACGGCCGTAAGACCTTAATCTTACAGCCGTTTGATTAATCTAACTTATAAGCTACTTCCGCATCTGCAACCGTTGCTGCTACCACAGTTACATTTTGATCCGTTTGAGTTATTTGAACCGCATCCACATCCATTAGCTGATGCTGAGTTACATTTCTTATTGCAGTTATTAATAGATTTTGCGTCTTCTCCTACTTCTAGTGGTCTGATGCTTGCTTCAAGTAAGTCTCCACATACGAAATCTAAGCAGTTATTATTTTCTTGTTCGTCTACTGGTGTTAATTTTGGAGGTATGGTTAAGCCTTCATGTTTGAATTTGTATTGTACGAAATAGATAGATTTAATATAGAGTGTTAAGCCAATAGCTAAGCTGTCACAATCAAATGCCACTACTTTTGCAAGTGCTTGAGCAGAAATACCTTGTTGAATGCCATTGTTTACTGGGTATGCAAAGATGCTGTCGATGACATTACCACAACGTCCTTGTTCGCTATTTATATAGCCTAAGAAGTTGATTGTTGGAACAAGTTTGTTACAACCTGATGGATTTTCTGGTGCATATGAAACACCGTATGGTGTATAAAGGTCAAAAGCAACACAAGATGGATTGGTACAAGAATCATAAGCATCACAGTTTTCATCGCCTAAATATCTTAAGGTCATCATACCTTGTTTTGATACTCTACAGTTCTCATCAATGATAGATACAGCGAAGGTTACGTCGATGTCTTTTAATGAAATACGGCTTAAGTTTGGTTTACATTTAGCAGGTTGAATTTCTGAATATCTATTGTCCATCGGATCTACGAAGTTAAAGTCAATGTCTACTACCTGAAGTTGAATCTTGCAAGCATTCATAAGGTCACATTTAGTAAGTCCACCAAAGATGATATCAGATTGACATCTTCGTCCATCTTCACAAACATCTTGAAGGTCATTAATATCTACTGAACGGCAAAGGTTAAGACCGCATTCATCAAATACAACTGGAGCCATCATAGTGAGTAATTTTGGTTCTCCCATAGGAGGACACATTGCAACTGCTTCGATAGGTGATATTTTATTTTCAGCAGGATTGCATATATCACAAAGACCTGCATTAGGTTTCTCGAAATACTTCATGTCGTTGTTACAACAACTTTTTTTCATAATTAAAAACCTCCTGTATGATTCCTAAAAGGTTGGAAATCATAATTTGTCGTTTCCAATACTATAATATGGAAATTCAAGTTTTTGGTTACATTTATGTATAAAATTATTTGACAATAAATATATTTATAAAAAGCATCTTCTCTTACTTAGTTTTTCCTTGAAATTTCGCTTAAAAGGTTTAAAGGAGGTTTTTCTCGATGCCTTATATTTTTCATTCCAATAATCGCTTTACCTTAATAGACTCCTCAACTAAATATGGAGTCTTTTGTCAAATATTTGCCTCATCTCATGGCTCAAAACCTATTCAAATCCATCCTCAGCACACCTTATCCTATAGTGCCCATATGGATGAAAGCGGCAAGCTCTATGTTGCACTTATGCCAGATGATTCACACCTTCATTACTATATTCAAGAAGGCAATCGTTTCAAACGCTATACTTTAGTGTCCAACATGAACTCAAGCTATCACCTAGCTGCTCCTATGATTTATACCCTTGAAAACACACCTTACATTATTTATTTATCTCATCAAGCCAATACGGATACCTATGATTTTGTCCAAGAAAATCTCTTTCAACCTCAGCTGACTCCTCTTATGACCTGTTATACGGAACCTACCTTAATTAAAAGTTATACCACTACCTCCAAGATACTTGTATTCTTTGTGACTTATGATGAGGCCTATCATCTCAATGCTTTCGAAATTTGTAATGGCACGATTTCTTCTACTGTTTATCTGACAACTGCTTCCCCTATATCGGACTATAGTATCTGCATAGATGATGATGTCCTATATATTACCTATGTCTGCGAGCTTCATGGCAAATATCAAGTTGCTTACTTTAATACCCAGCTGAATCAAATCACTCTATTAACAACGACGCAATATCCTTGTGCGCCTATTGTTTTTTGCTACTGTAACTTTATATGGATTAATGCCATCATCAACTCCAAACTTCAAATGCTAATTTCTATTGATGACGGACAGACTTTTAGTTTGCCTGCTCCTTGTTCATTACAAAATAATATTCATCGTTGCTACTTTTTGACTCATAAAACTTCTTCCTTTGTAGGGCAAGAAGTTTATGCTTGTATAGGAAGTAGTCTTAAACTATGTACCTTGGCCATGATTGATCTTCCAAGATTCCATCCTAATACACACATTGCTCCCGAATTGGAACTCTTATTAGAAGGTTTCATGCTGTCTATAAGCTCTGCTGAAGAAATGCCTATTGCTCCATCCTCCACACCACAAGCCTTTTCTAAAGCTCACAATCTCACAACTTCTGATTATGCTGCTACATCTAATCATTCTATTAGCTCTAATTATCCTGCTTCTTCTAAGCATTTTACGTCCTCTAATTATATTAGTTCTCCTAATCATTCTGTGACTCCTAAGTATACTACTTCTCCTGATTATTCTGCTACTCCTAAGTATACTGATTCTCCTAATCATTCCGTAGCCTCAAATTATACCGATTCTCCTGATTATTCTGAGACTCCTAATTACACTACTTCTGCCGATTATTCTGCAACCTCTAACCAATCTTCTGCCTCTAATCGTTCTGCCACTTCAAACAATACCCAAGCGTCTTCTTCTAACTCTATGGATGCTGCCAAGAATGCTTTTATGAGTGAACTTTCAGGATGGGAATTACCTCCGCGTATTTAAATTGTTTATTTTATACCCCTTTGTCAATTGGAAATTTTTTTATATGCTGTACTTTTAATTTTACAATATCACTTTTTTTGTTATACTAAGTAGAGTTAATCACATTCATAGATTTACATATAGGAGAAAACTTGTATGAAGATTATTATTATTGGTATTGGGAAAGTGGGTTATGCACTTGCCCAATCACTCTCAACAGAAGGACATGACATCACCATTATTGATAGTAGACAAAAGGTTATTGATAAAGTAGAAAATGATTTAGATGTAATGCCTATTAAGGGAAATGCTTTTAGCACTAGCACCTTACTTGATGCTGGCTGTAAAGATGCTGATTTTGTTATTACTGTAACAGGTAAAGATGAAATCAATATGCTTTGCTGTTTAACAGCTAAGAAATTAGGTGCCAAACGTACTGCAGCACGTATTCGTGACCCTCAATATGCAAGAGAGCTACTTCTGATCAAAGAAGATTTAGGCTTAGATATGGTCATTAATCCAGAGGAAGCATCTGCTGATGAAATTGCACGCCTTCTCGCCATTCCAGGTGCCATTAAAATCCAAAACTTTGCCAAAGGCCGAGTACGTATGATGGACTTTATAGTAAAGGAAGATATGCCGATTACAGGTATGCAGCTTAAATCCATTGCAAATATTTATAATATCCCTGTTTTAATTGGTGCCGTTACAAGAAATAATAAGCTCATTATTCCAAATGGGGATTTTAGAATTGAAGCAGGCGACTCTGTGTTTATTATTGGAAAAACAGCTGCTGTTTATTCTTTCTCAAAGATTCTTTCACCAACGCCAACTAAAATCAAAAATGTTATGATTGTAGGCGGTAGTAGAATTGCTTATTATCTTGCACGTCTATTAGAACAAATGCACATCAAAGTGAGAATCATTGAAAAGAATGAAGAAAACTGTGAGGCACTTGCTGAGGCACTTCCACAAAGCCTTATTATTAATGGAGATGGAACAGATAGCACACTTCTTCACTCAGAACAGCTTGAAAGTATTGATGGATTTATTTCTCTTACTGGTAGTGATGAAGAAAATATTATTTCATCTATCTTAGCTAAAAAAGCGGATGTGAAATGTGTTATTACAAAAATGAGTAAAAATCATTGTAATGAATTAACTGGACCTTTAGGACTAGATATCGTTATCAAACCACAGGAAATCATTACAAATCATATATTAAAATTCGTTCGTGGTCAGGCAGTTGAAACCTTACACCGTATCTTAGGTGATGAAGGTGAAATTATTGAGTTTATTGCCACTAACGAAGACCCTATGATTGGTATTCCACTTAGCAAACTCAACTTAATGCAAGATGTTCTGATTGCCACTATTGTAAGAAAAAATGCTGTTGTTATCCCTACTGGAAATGATAGTATTGAAGTGGGCGACCGTGTCCTTATCATTACCAAAAATCATGTAAACAACTTTAAAGACATTGTATTACAAACAGGAGGGCTAGCAAGTGAACTTAAAAATAGTATTAAGAAGCTTGGGAATGTTATTGGCATGTGAGTGTATTACACTTCTTGTACCTCTCGTTACAGCTCTTATATATGGAGATGGTGACTTTTCAGCCTTTCTAATGACGATGGTAGCACTATTAATTATTGCCATCCCATTAATGCTTGTTAAACCAAAAGATCAAAACATTTATCCTAAAGAAGGATTTACAATCGTTGCACTTGGATGGCTTCTGATTTCTTTCTTCGGAGCCTTTCCATTTTACTTAAGTGGTGCCATACCATCTTTTGTAGATGCGTTCTTTGAGTCAAGCTCTGGTTTTACCACAACAGGTTCTACTATTCTTAATGAGATTCAGTCTTTACCACATGGTATTTTATTATGGCGAAGCTTTACACACTGGGTAGGGGGTATGGGAATTCTCGTTCTTACGATTGCCATTTTACCTTCTATGGGAATGGGGTCTATGCAAGTTATGAAAGCAGAAAGTCCTGGGCCTATTGTTGGAAAAATCGTGCCAAGGCTTGGTGCCAGTGCTAAGATTCTTTATAGTATTTATCTCGGACTAACAGTTATTCTAACGATTCTTTTAATGCTGGCAGGAATGAATTTCTATGATGCCCTTCTCCATGCTTTTGGTACACTAGGTACTGGAGGTTTTTCTAATAAAAACCTTAGTGTAGCAGCCTTTGATAGTGCATTAATTGATGGGATTGTTACCACCTTTATGATTCTTTCAGGGATTAACTTCTCTCTTTATTACTTTGTACTTAAAGGGAATCTTAAAACCTTCTGGAAAGACCAGGAACTTAGACTTTATTTATTTATCTTAAGTGCAGCAACTGTATTAATTATGGTCAACCTTCTTTTCACTGGTTACTATACTTCTGTAGGGACAGCCTTTAGATATACCTCTTTCCAAGTAGCCTCCGTTATGACCACAACAGGTTATGCCACAGCAGATTATAATCTCTGGCCAATGTTTAGCCAGATTCTGCTATTGACCATTATGTTCATTGGTGGATGTGCTGGTTCCACAGGCGGTGGGATCAAAGTTATTCGTTTCTTTATCGCCTTTAAGAGCATTATGTGTTCCTTCAAACGTATCATCCATCCAAATGCATGTTATGTGGTACGTTTAAATGGTAAAAAAATTGATAATCAAACCGTACAAGGTGTTACAAGTTACTTCTTTGTTTATTTCCTTGTATTCTTTGCAGGTGTCATTATTATTTCGCTTAATAACTTTGATGCTGCCACAACGATTTCATCTGTTATTGGAACACTAAACAATATCGGACCAGGTATCGAAATGGTTGGCCCAATGGGGAACTTCTCACAGTTTAATGATTTAAGTAAGATTACATTCTCACTCCTTATGATTATTGGACGTGTTGAGTTGTATCCACTTTTATTATTACTTATTCCAGAACTATGGAAGAAAAACTAATTTAATACTAAATACAAAAAGGGCTTCCATCTGGAAGCCCTTTTATCATGCTTGTTATAATTTGCCTACAATATGAGGAAAGAATTTAGTATAGGTTGCTTTTTTATCTTTTAACTTAATATAAAGCACCCCTAAAGCTGTCCCTACTATAATACATAACGCAACTAATAAATCTTCATATACCACTGATAATATATTAGATAAACCTATGCCTACTCCTAATCCAAGCAAAAAGCCTACTAGTGGTACACCATATATCAAATAAGTTGCTTTTAAGAAATAATCTGTTGTAAGGGATACTTCTACTTGATCTCCTACCTTACAAGGGATTTTGGTTTGACATGTCAGTGTACAATCTTTTTTCCCACTCATCATTTCACAGGCATGGCAATCACCACACATATCTTGTCTTTCCATTGTAACAACTACTGTATTTCCCTTAACTTCTTTGACTATTCCATATGGCATTGTATCCACTCTCCTATTTTTCTTATTAAAAGCCTACTACGTTGCTTTACGTTCTATTAAGCGTCTTGTTCTATATAGATTTCGCCTGAAAGTGTTTCGATTTTAACATGATATAGCATATTTGTTCCAAGTTCGGCTGTTGCACTATTTCTACGGCTATTATCATAAGAAATGGGGATATTCCCTAATATTTCTCCTGATTTTGAATCCATATTAACCTTGGCACTGGACTTCGGAGTAAATGCTATATGAACTTCTCCCGATACCGTCTTTACCTCTAAATCTCCCTGAAGTTCTATCTTTTTAACCATTACTTCTCCTGAAGTGGTGCTTGTTTTACCATATCCTATTACATTTTCTACTGCAACATCTCCTGATACTGAGCTGACTTCATATTTTCCTTGTAACGCATCTATTACAATTTCACCTGATGTGGTACTCATCTTATGATTTTGCCCTATAATCTTTCCAATCTGTTGGTCACCAGATACAGTAGTGATTTCAAAATCTCCCTGTCCTTCTCCAAGAGATAGCTCTCCTGATGTGTTCTTTATGATATGCTTTTCTCCAACTAATTTTTCTACAGCAATATCTCCTGATTTAGATTGAATTTGACTTGGTGCTTCTACTTCTTCAAGTCGTATTTCTCCTGATACTGTTGTAATAGATAATCTTGTTAATTGGAGCGGTTCTTCTATCACTACATCACCTGAAGATGTGGTAATTTTTAAATCGCCTTCAAAGCCTATAGGTATGCTTATTTCTACACTTTGCTGGCCTATATTTACAAATTTAAGCAGCCAAGAAAGGCCTTTTTTTGCCGGCTTACTACTCTCCAGTAAAATCTTATGTCCCTTTTGCATAATACCTACAACAGCTTGCTCTTCATCATAACCAACCGACTTTGTAATTTCTACCTTGTCTTCTTCTACCAAATGAATTACTACATCTACATCTTCCAGATTCATTTCAATTGTATCTACGCCCGTTATGCCTTCTAGCGTTTGTTGTAAATTCACACTCTCTTCTGTACTCTTTATGACCTCATTAACCTGCCAGATACCACCTGTTGATAAATATACAAGTAACAGTATGAGCATAATACATACAATAGAACCTGGACCTATTTTTTTAGGCGCTTGCATTGGTTTCATGTTTATCTCCTTTTCTTCTTTTTTATTTCTATATGGACTCATCCTTAAATCCTTTTGACTAAAATCAAAATAGCTATTCTAGTCCTATACCAAAATAGCTATTCTTCAATTTCTTTATAATGTCTTTCGAAATGGTCCTTGGTGCTAATATACATAAATTCTTCCCTATCCTGACAAACAACCAAATAGTCTCCGATTTTTCCTAGTTTATAGTATTCATCTTCCTCATCTTTAAAAAGCTTAATGTCTTTATGTAGTGCTCTTGCCCATACAACTCTTTCTGTCTTCTCGATACATTCTCTTGTATAGTTTTTAAGATAAATAAACTGCTCTGACTCACTTATTTTTATTCTTGGAAAATAATTGAGCGGTATATTATAAGCTTGTGGTTTAATATCATATTTCTTCTTAAATTCTTCTTCTTTTATGATTTCTACTTGTCCTTCTGATTCTACTAATAATATACGTTGTGCACTTGTAGTACATATAATATCTTCTTTTTGACATCGAATAACAAATGGTACACCTTTAGGTATAATGCTTTCAAGGTCTATACAACCCTTAGATACAGGTAATCTTTTATAAGGCTGCATAGCTAAGTCTGGTAATACATACCTATTGCAATAGATTAAATCATAATTTTGATAGTATTTTGTCAGTTTTGTTAAGAAATACTCGTCTGCATTTAAATGGCTATAATAAAGTTCATAGCAATTGCGGCTAATAAATCCTGCGCCTTTATCTCTATGTCCTCCACCATTTCCTATATCTTGACTCAAAAACACGGCGAGTTCATTTGCTCTAATGTCTTTTACACAACTTCTTACTGAATACTTAATCCCTTGAATGGTTTCAGTATAGACAATAACTACATTAACGCAATCCACCTGAAGTGCAAAATCACTAATTAACCCTAATATATTTGGATCACATTCTTGAGCTTTTACCATAACACATCGATTTGCCTTATTATAAGAGCTTCTAATGAGCGCCATTCCTGCAATCTCTAGCTCCTTTAAGGTAATAATAGAATTCTTGAGCTTTCTTAGTAATATAGGGTCATATTTCAAGCTATCTCGCATATCTTTATCTAGTGCGTGACGTAGTTCTGTAAAGGCACTACTATCGGTAAAAAGCCCATAATATAAGGCTGTAGAAATTTCTATATATTGATTCACATCAAATTCTTCGCAGCAAAGCATATCCCATACCAAAGTAGCACTACTTGCTAATTCACTTCTAATTTCTTGTTTTGTAACAATTGATGTTTCTCGAATATGGTGGTCTATTATCGCTACTGAATCTGATTCTATTCGGGTCACATTTCCAGCTCCATACTGACAATCCACAGTAATTAATAATCCTGTAACCTTTTTTAATTCTGGTACATATTCCAATGGAATTTTCAAAACCTCTATCATCATAATAATATTAGGTTTTGTTATTTTTCTATCTCCACTATAAATAAGACGTACCTTTTTTCCTAGCTGTTTATAATAACAATATAAGGCAAAACCAGATGCAATGGTATCTGGGTCAGGATTATCATGACATTGAATACTAATCTCGGAATAAACTAAAAGCTCACGTAATCGCATTGTCTGCCTCCTATATACTTTATCTTACTTTATCTTATCACACCTTCTTATAAATATGTACAATATTAAGAAAACTTTGCAAACTCAACCATTTTATCTACCTAATCCATATACCTTTTTTAATGGCTTAACCTACATATTTAATTTTTTATCATTGTTTTTACGCTCCATATAGGATTTTGTTCTAATCATAATACTTTATTGTATTTATTTATATTTACCTTAAATTATATCTATATTTACATTTGCATATACCGTTATATTTCATTATAATATACGATATATTATATATTTTATACAAATTTCAGAATTCGGAGGAATAATTATGTCAGTTAATGATACTACTCTTACACTCGATGATGTCCTTGCTGCAAAAGAACGTATCGCATCGACATGTATACATACAAATCTGATTTATAGTCACGAACTCTCAAAAGAATATAACAACAAGGTTTATCTCAAACCTGAAAATTTACAAGTAACAGGTGCCTTCAAGCTTCGTGGCGCACTTAATAAAATCAAAAAGCTATCTGATGAAGAAAAACAAAGAGGCTTAATTGCTGCTTCTGCTGGAAACCATGCACAAGGTGTAGCTTATTCAGGTCAAGCGCTTGGCATCAATACAACAATTGTTATGCCAAAAACAACTCCACTTATTAAAGTGCAAGCAACCAAAAACTGGGGTGCAAATGTTGTTTTAGCTGGTGAAGTCTTTGATGAAGCCAACGAAGAAGCCAAACGACTTGAAAAAGAACATGGTTATACATTTATTCATCCTTTTGATGATTTAGATGTTATAGCTGGTCAAGGAACTATTGCCCTTGAAATTCTAGAAGACCTTCCTGATACAGATATTATGCTTGTACCAATTGGTGGCGGTGGTTTAATTAGTGGTATGGCTGTTGCTGCCAAAGCCATTAATCCAAATATTAAAGTCATCGGTGTAGAAGCTAAAGGTGCAATGGGTATGAAAGAATCTGTGATTGCAGGTCATCCAGTTACTTTAAAATCAGCAGATAGTATTGCTGATGGTGCCAATGTTAAAACGGTTGGCTCAAAAACCTATGGCATTGTAGAAAAATATGTAGATGAAATTATTACAATCAATGATGAAGACTTAGCTGAAGCAATCTTCCTCCTTGTTGAAAAACATAAAATCATTGCTGAAGCAACAGGTGTCCTTCCTGTAGCAGCACTCAAAAAATTAAATGTAACAGGCAAAAAAGTTGTTTCTGTTATTAGTGGTGGTAACATTGATATCCTTACCATGTCATCACTATTAGACCGTGGTTTATATTCTCGTGGCCGTCTATTCTGTTTCTCTGTCAAGCTTAAAGACACACCAGGACAACTGGTTAAAATCGCAGAAATCTTAGCCGAGGTAGGTGCTAATGTTGTTAAACTAGACCACAACCAATTTAAAGCACTCGACCGCTTGCGCCATGTGGCACTTGAAATCACAGTAGAAACCAATGGCCATGAACATATTAAACAAGTAGAGCAAGCACTTGAAGCTCATGGTTATGAGGTAGAAGTGATTTACTAAATCAAAGGATGTGTCGCAAAATACTGCTAGATTATAGTAAATAAAGGAGATGTACGCCTATTTCGCGACATCTCCTTTGGTTTTATAATGCTTAAATCTATTCTTATACTTCATCACTTATATTTTAGGTTGATGCACTATCCTTCCTTAATCCTCCTCTTATGAATCTTCTACCCATAACAAAGAAAATCAAAATATAGAAGGTATAAATGCTATTTACAATCAGATACGGCTTCAAACTCCCATTATTCCAATTGGGGTTAATTAAATAAATATTAAAGAAAAGATTACTAGAAGCATGCCAGATAGATGCTGGTAAAATGTTGCCTTTACTCAACTTGGTCATCATATAGTAACCATAACTTTCAAAAATGCAACAGTATGTAAAAATCACAAGAGGTATTTCTATGCCATCTACTATCCAGAAATGATAATGCCATAAGGCCCAAATACTTCCCACAACTAATGGGATGAAACGCCTACCGATATATTCTTCTACTTTTTCTTGAAGATATCCTCTCCACCCTAACTCTTCTGCTACTAATGCCCATAAAATAATTATAAGCTTCTTAATTGTTGGTAATTTAATGCCACCATTTAAAGGCATGAGCCAATAAATGATTCCTTTTCCTATAGTTAAAAAAAGTGTCGGTATGATAAAGGCTAAAATACAATATTTTAAAGATAAATTCTCTCTATAATGAATCCTTAAAAATTCCTTTACTGCATTCTTCCCCTGACTTATTCTCACCGTTAAAATAGCCGCTAGTGTTGGCGCCAAACTGGCTATACCTAACAAAAGAAGATGCCCTATTCCCCCTTGAAATAAAGGACAAAATCCTCTTAATAAACTACACGGTAAAGGAATACCAAAGGCAAATATTAAGAAAATGAAAATAGGCTTATTCCTTTTCATAAGTTAAAGTCACTCTCCCTTTGCTCTTACTATTTCAATAGTACGCCTTTTTGCTTCATCTTGATTTACTCTAGTGTAATAGTCTGACCACCTATTGTGATACACTCTACATCAGCCAAACTAATCAATTCATTAGGCATGATAAATACTAAATTTTCTTCTTTATCCTTTGTCCAATGTGCATCACTATACTCTAAAGAGATTTGTGAGCCATCTTTCATCATCAAAATAACTTCACCCAAAGAATGATTATTTCTTTGTTTACGCTCTTTATGTTCTACTACGATCTACTCCATTTGAAATGCGTTGTAATGCTTCTTTATCTTCGTTTGTCCACTTTCTTAATTCAATCTTCATCAGATAACTCCCTTTCTATTTTTACTTTATTTTGCTCTTATACCTATTTTACTTTTTATTCTATTTTTCCTATATAATTTCTCTTACTTTAAATGTGCTTTCTAAACTTAAACAAATAAAAAAGCTACCCTCCTTGTTATTTATTTCAAGGACGATAGCTACTGCTTCGTGATACCACCTTAATTCATCTATACCTCACGATATAGATCTCTACAAGTACAGAACAAAGTATTTATTCGATACTCTGGTGCTATAATGGGCACTCCCATCGCAGCCTATACCAAAATGTAGTCGGTGCGCAGCTCCAAGACCATTTTCAATAATATTCTCCGTACTTGTTCTCACCCTTCCAAGCTCTCTGTGACATCCTCTATTATTTACTCTTCTTTTCATCGCCTTTTAAATATGGTTCTCATTATATTTTTATTTTTCCAAATTGTCAATATTATTTTGTATCTATTTTTATTTTACCTCTATTAAGCAAAACAATTAAACTTAACAAGCATTTGACTCTACGCTCTATCCTCTAGTAATTGTACTTGAATAACCTCATCAATATGGGCAGGATAACACTCTTGTATATCTCCAGTCCAGGTTATAGAAATGTGATCATTCACCTGTAAATTGGAGCATTCTATCTTTGTCCCTCTCCATATTAATGCCGTGTCTTCATTTATATTAAAAACAAATTCTCCCCTAAAATTTATATCATTAATCTCTAGCCCTTTAACCGTAAAAACGTTCTCTCTCATCTCAGTAATCGTGGCATAAAATGTCTGAGACCCATTTTTACTTTCAGCTTTCTTAATTGCCGTCTGATATCCTATATAATAAAAACTCATAGCCACAGTGATTAACAGTACAATCATGATACTTATCTTCTTTTTCATGCCATTCTCCCCCTCTATTCTATATATTCTAAGCTCCTTATAACTAACTTGATTCGAGCAAAACACCACTTCATAGGTATCTTATAGAAATTACCTCTATATACTTGAAAGCATATCATAATTGTTTCATATTTTACACATTTATGTACACCAAGTAGATAGATTAATAACCGTATTTATCCTCTTTGAATCTATACTTTTATCAGGCTCTACAATAAATGTTGGGGTCATGAAACTATTCTTAAAATATTTCCAGGCATAAAATAAGAGCATTTTCAACAATCCTAAGTATACCACTACTTCAGAAAGGTGTTGACTATGCTCTCTTTAAATGTTTCCCAAAAT
>JAGAVZ010000256.1 GCA_017941635.1 Cellulosilyticum sp. | reverse complement strand
TTTAACTTATCTTATTTGTAATTGCAATAATTATTTTTATTTTATTAAAAATTAATATTTTTCTTTATTTTATTTCTTGCTATTTCATCTTTCCCTCTTTCTTACCTTTTTATACCTTCTCCATCAAAAAAATCTCCCTACTGCTCTATCTTTTCGATTAACACAGTAGGGAGATCCCTTATTTATTTTCCGCCTTTTACTTTTTCTAAGTATTCATAAGCTTCATTGATATCACGTATTTTCTTATTGGCAAACTCGATATACTCTGGTGGCACACTGCCTGCTGCCATTTTATCTGGGTGATATTCTTTAACAAGTTTACGATAAGCACGTTTGATTTCTGACATGCTGGCATCTGGGCTAACACCAAGTACTTCTGTATATTTTTTGATGAGGTCTTCTTGGGATGTGAATCCACCACCAAATCCTTGTTGACCTTGACCTGTATATTGTCCATAGCCCCCTGTATAACCTTGACCAAAACCATATCCATAGCCTTGACCTTGACCCATATATGCCATACGGAATGCTTGATATTCATATTCTGATAAGCCAAGATCCATAATGATTTTTTTGGTTTGTGCTTCTTTGGCTGCATTGTCATTGCCTTCTTGAACAGAAAGACCTACAAACATATACGATAATGCCAGTACATAATCACGTCTTGTACGATAATACCCTCTAATCATTTGTGTAAAGGCTTCATAGTCTTCTGGATGGCTTTTACCATAGTTGAAACAATCTGCATAGTCATTCACTTCATTTTGGCTAATGCCAAATTGTTTACTAATGGAATCTTTAATATAACGAATTTCTTCTTTTGAGACACTTCCGTCTGCTTTGGCAATCATTGCACTAAGTGCCATGATGGAAGCAATAACTGGATTTTTTCCTTCAAAAGCTGAATGATGTTTAATATGATTTGGGAATTTAGGAAATTTCTTTGGTAGGTAGCTCATGCACAGTACCATAATAAAACTTACTGGCCATGGTGTAATAATCGCTACAAAAGCAAATAGCCATGGATTATATCCCTTAAATGCTGCTATGGCAGCAATAATCATTACAACAATCAGTTTGATGAATCCAACGAATAAGTTTAATCCAAATCCTAAGATAGATCCAATGATTTCAAATAAGAACATACCCTTCTCCTATTTCTAGTTTAATACAAATTTTTGTTGCAAAGTACATTTTTACTTTTATAATTTGTATTTTAGCACTAAGATGTGTAGATATCATTAACACACTGCCAACTTACAACAAAATTTTTGCTTACTTTATAACCTTTCCTCTATAAAACTTTCATAGCATACCTCTATGAGCCATACACCGATTGTTTTTTCTTTTCATATATTAAACTAGCGCACTTTATCTGTTTGCCCACTTCCTTAACTTGTTAATCTTAACCCAAAAGCATATAATATTATAGTAAATTATACAAAAACAGTCATATCAATTGACTTGGAGGCATTTTTATGAAACAAAGAATATTTGAAGGTTCAGGTGTAGCTATCATTACACCTTTTAATGAAAAAGGTATTGACTATAACAAATTTGAAGAACTCATTGAATGGCATATTGCCGAGGGTACGGATGCCATTATTGTCTGTGGTACAACAGGCGAATCTGCTACCCTCCCTATTGAAGATCACAAAGCACTTATTAAATTTTGTGTAGATACAGTCAATCATCGTATTCCTGTTATTGCAGGTGCTGGCAGTAATGATACTTATCATGCCATTAACACAACTCAATATGCAGAATCTGTGGGCGTAGATGGTATTTTATCTGTGGTGCCTTATTACAATAAACCATCTCAGAGAGGATTATATACACACTTTGAAACGATTGCAAAAAGTACCAAAGCACCAATCATTCTTTATAATGTGCCTGGACGTACTGGTTTAGATATGTCCCCACAAATTGTCAAAGAACTTGCTCAGATTGATAATATTGTAGCGATTAAAGAATGTAACTTTAATCATATTGGGGAACTTCGTAACTTATGTGGTCCTGATTTTGCCATCTATTCTGGAGAAGATGATAAAGTCCTTCCTGTTTTAGCAATGGGCGGTCAAGGAGTGATTTCTGTTATGGCAAATATCATTCCTAAAGATACACATGAGATTTATGCTCGCTTTATGGCTGGAGATATCAAAGGTGCTCAGGCACTTCAACTTAAAGTACTTAACCTTGTCAAAGCATTGTTTATTGAATCAAGCCCTTCTCCAACCAAAGAAGCCATGAATATTTTGGGTATGAATGTAGGGGAATGTCGCTTACCAATCGTTGGTATGGAGCCAAATAATAAAGCCTTTTTACATGAGACTTTAAAGGCATACGGCCTATTAAAATAATAAAACCATAAGTTCCTAATCTAAAAGGGAGTGTAGCATTTATACCGCTACACTCCCTCTTTTGATGAATTAACTCTATTATTGGATATATTGCCTTAATATTTCCTCTAGCTCTCTTTGTGTGAGCTTCTCCCCTGGTTCTAGATTTCGAACCACTTGTTTTGTTTCTTCTATATGTTTTAGGCAACCATGCAAAATATAGATTTCATCCATTCTTTCTTTATCCAAACATGTGTCTTTACTTACTTGCAATGTATCGTACTTTTGTAAAATCTCCTGAATCAATCTTTCTTTTTCTTGGATGCCTTTCGTTTGATTCTTTAATCTACCTTTTAATCTATTTTCTGATAAAGCATTGGCAGTCTCATTAGGTAGGATGGCACTATGCACGATTGCATAAGATTGCATGACAAAAAGTTTCTTGCCCCCTTTAGGAACTTCTAAAGTAAAAATAACCAATTGGTTTGCTTTAGCTAATTCCACTGCTTCTTTCTTAAATTGTAGACCTTTGAGCAGTTGCCATTCTTCCTTTAATTTTTGTGCTTTTTCAAACTCTAATGCCAGTGCCGCTTCTTGCATTTTATTTTCATACTGTGCTACTAAATCATGTGTTTTATCCTCCAGAAAATAAATGACTTTTTCTAATTGTCCCTTAAACCCTTCTTCATCATAAGGCGCTTTACAAGGTCCCAAACATTGTCTACGTCTATAGGTTAAACAGTTTTCTTTAATCTCACTAGCCTTGCAATCTGGCAACTGGTAAATCTGATTGAGCAGCTGCATCCCTTCATACAGGGTACTTCCTCTTTCATAAGGTCCAAAATAGAGTCCTTTCTTCTCCCCCTTTTCTCTGACCAATTTTAATCTTGGTCTTTTTTCTTCTGGATTTAAGTAAAGATATCGATAGCGATGGTCTTGTTTGAGTAATTTGTTATATAGCGGCTTAATTTCCTTAATCAGACGACACTCTAATAATAATGCTTCTAATTCTGTATCTGTATAACGTACCTCAAAATCACAAATACACCTTACCATACGCATCACTTTGGAAGGCTTTTTACTCCCACTAAAATACGAACTTACTCGTCTTTTTAGGGCTTTGGATTTGCCCACATAAATAATATTCCCTAGATTATCCTTCATTAAATAAACCCCTGGTAAAAGGGGGAGTTGCTTGGCTTTTTCTTTTAATCTTTCTTCTATCATGCTTTAAGTCTCTTTCATTTCTTGTATCCTAGTTGTCCATCTTCATCTATTATTTGCCCTAATAAAGGGCTCTCTTCAAGTTTCATCTTTATTAAGTTTGTATGACGCTAAAAGCTTTCTCTTATTATGTACGCTTCCCTTCTATCTAATCTTATAATATTTTCCATGTAAGATAAACCTCATTGCTTCATTGTCTATATGCTCATTCTGTATATTACTTCTTATCTTTCTTCTATGTATCAATCTATTTATACCCACAAAAAAACACTAGGTCAATCTTTCTACCTAGTGTCTTTTTACTCTATATTATGCTACACTTGCACCTTTTACATGCTTTACAGCTTTCTTTTCTCTAAAAACTAATTTCAAAAGGATTGGCGTAATAATTGTTGTAACTACTACCATAATAACAATTGGTGCAAATAACTGTGCACTAATTAAACCAAGTACAGAACCTTTACTTGCCACAATCAGTGCTACTTCTCCACGGGATACCATTCCTGTACCGATTTGTAGACATTCTTTATTGGAATAACCACACATCTTAGCACCCACGCCACAACCAATAATTTTAGAAGCAATTGCCATAATAAGTAAAGCGATTGAAAAAATGATTAAAGAAACAGACATACTTTCAATCTCCACACTTAAACCAATACTTGCAAAGAAGATTGGTGATAACAGTAAGTATGACATAGTTTCAAAACGGTGTCCTATGTAATCTCTCTTAACAGTATTTGAAATAATGAGACCTGCCAAGAATGCCCCTGTAATATCTGCAACGCCAAAATATTCTTCTGCTATATAAGCCATTAATAAACAGAATGCAAAAGCTACGATTACATAGCGTCTACGTTGTTCATCGTCTCTCATCGTCCATTTCTTGAAAACTTTATAGAAAACAACTCCAATTACAGCTGCAAATACAAAGAATCCTACAATTTTAATGAGTACCATACCAATCTTAACAGAAGTATCTGCTAAACTTGTGATGACAGTTAAAGCAATAATCCCTAAAATGTCATCAATGAGTGCTGCACCTAAAATTGCATTTCCTACTGGTGTAGAGAGTTTACCCATTTCTTTTAATGTTTCCACAGTAATACTTACAGAAGTCGCCGTTAATATAACCCCAATAAATACATTTTGCAATACAATAGATGTACCCTCTACTGCAAACTCTGGTCTATTAAAGAAAGCTGCTACAGCAAATCCACCAACTAACGGAACCAATACTCCAAGTATTGCAATAATCAAAGCAGCTTTTCCTGACTTTTTCATTTCTTGAATATCTGTTTCAAGCCCTGCTACGAACATTAATGAAATAACGCCCAGTTCAGACATCTGCTTTAGGAACTGCGTCTCGTGAAGCATATTGAAGCATGCCGGTCCAAAGATGAGACCTGCTAGTAATGCCCCTACTACCTGTGGCATTTGATACTTCTTAGTTAAGAGTCCTAATACTTTTGTACTTAATAAAATAAGTGCGATGTCCAATAAATAATGATATGACATTTTTTTCATCTCCTGGTAATATTCTATTCTTTTCCCACACATCTTCCCCTATATGAACTTCAATATAGGCATTTTTTGACTACCATTTCTTCTTACTTCTAATTGCATTTACACTTCCTAATCTAGTAAAGCCATAACTTCTCTTAAAGAAGCTACAACATAAGAGGCATCTTCTAACATCTCTTGATCTGGCTGTACTAAATCCGGCACTAAAACCCCTGTCATTTCGGCTGCTCTTGCTGCCTTGATTCCAAGCTTAGAATCTTCTAAAACCATACAATCTACTGGTGCAATGCCTAAATGCGCTGCTGCTTTTAGAAAAATCTCTGGATTTGGTTTGGACTCTTCCACATCACATCCACAAATAATCCAATCAAATCTGTCTTTAATGCCACCTAAAGTTAAATAATGAATTGCTTTTTCTCGCATACTAGAAGTTGCTACCACTTTTTGAATCCCTTTTTGATCTAGATTATCCAAAAGCTCTAGTAATCCTTCCTTGTGTTGAATGCCTTCTGTTTCCACCTGCGTGTCAGCTAGTGTACGTTTTTTCTCACAAACAGCTTCATAAGGAAAATCATTCCCCAAAATTTGTTTTAAGACTTTTTCAATGTAGCGACTATTCCTAGCGACAATCTGCTTATAAATTTCCCAAGTAATTTCATAACCATAAGCTTTTGCTGCTTCTTGCCATGCTTTGTAATAAATACGCTCTGTGTCGAACATAAGTCCATCCATATCAAATATAACGAGTTTTTTCTTCATCATTTATCCCCTTTTATGCCTTTGCTTTTAGTCTGTTCATTATTATAGCACAAAAAAATTTTTAGTCATGTCCTTTTCATTTTTTCGTAAAATTTTATTGCAATTTGTTTAATATTGTGTATTTTTTCAGCATTTCTACCAATGGTAATTCCCAATTTAAGTGCATACTATACAATTGTTTCAAATAAAAGGAGCGAAGCACTTGATAATCATAATAAGGCCCTTCTATCCACCTTAGTGGTAAATGCACTTCCGATTCATTGTAAAGTATTTTAACTAAAATTGTCTTACAAGTAGGATGTGCATAAAAAATCCATTGCAAATTGGCTGCCATAGGCGATACTAAATAATCTTGCCACAACACAGCCACCTGCCCCATGCTATCTGTCTGATTAAAAAATCCCAGAAGCCTTAATAATCCGGCGAAAGGAATAATTGTTTCTGCATGAGCAAAACGCAAGTAAGCAGAATACTTTCTTGTGCGAATCGCTTCTTCTGATGTATAGATAAAATCCATTAAAAGTGGAAAAGCAATATTAGTTGGTAAAACTTGCCCTACATTACTTGGCCCCTTTAAAAGGTATTGACGCACATTTTCATTTTCCCATAAATAGCATAGATCCTCCTCTGTAAAAAACTGACCTATGGTAGTACATGTGCCTACATCAAACTGATTCGCATAAATTTTATATAAATCTTTAACCCATTCTTCTGGACTTTCTATATTGGTAAGATACGCTACCTTAAAAATTTTCTTTAGAACTTTCTCACTAATAGTTTGACGCTTCTCATACTGTGTGAGCCGTTTTTTCCAATTTCCATTTTCCTTATAGGCCAGATACGCTTCATTGATATCAAAAAATCTTAAAATTGGATCAACCTTCCCATTACTTCTATAACGAAAACATCTTGCATCTGTATAAGCGCCTAAAGCCATCAAAAAAGCTTCCATACTTTGTTTGGTTCGTTCCACATAAGTAGAAACTGCCTCTACTCTCCGCCCAAAGACTTCTGGATAATTTTGATACATCCGACTGGCAATCCCTGCTTCCATTGTATAACCGCTACAAGTTAGCAACCCTTCATTACCTGACTCTAATGTGAAGAGCTTTTTGAGTGGTATGATTAACGTACGCCCTTGTAAGGTAAGCTGCCCTTGACCTTCAGCCTCTTCTAAGGTTGTTATTATTTTTTCAAGATTGGTAACCTTAGTTAAATACCTTGCCCCATGACGACCTAGATGATTAATAAAGAAAGGGGTATATCCTCTTGGTGGTTTTGTATGACAAGACTTTTGATAAATATAGGGTGTTTGTGTACCCAAAACACCATTTTCAATGACTTGTATCATAAAGGACTCCTTTTAATAGGTTTCTCATTTAATATATGAGTCCTCTTTTTATACTAGAAGAAGTCCCTTATAAAACCTTACTTTTCTAAGCTATGCTCTATTTTTATCAATGATTTACATTCTATATTTAACATCCTATTTTCTTACACCTCTATTACCGTTTATCCTTTTTCTTTCTATAATAAATGAGATTTTATACAACCATCTATTAAGTTTTCATCCGTTTGATTTACATAATCTAAACATCATCAAAAAAAGCTGAGTTTCAAGCCTTTTATTAAAATCCTTGTTTATATAAGGAAACTTTTAATCGACTTGTTACTCAGCTTTTATAGAGCTACTATTTCTTTTTACGCATTAACCTTCAATTTTTACTTCTTTTGTTTCTTTACCCATTAATTTATTGAAACCTTGGATGGCAACAATAATCCCTAAAATCATAAGAGCAATTGCAAATGATAGTTGAAGTGCATCACCTGCTACAGATGCAGATGTACCTGTCATTAATGCAGTTGTTTTACCATAGATGGTTAATGCAAGTGCTGTTAAAGTAACTGCTAACATAATCACCATTGGTACCCAAAGCATAAAGCCTTGACGATTGGTTTTCTTTAAGTATACAGCACAAGCAATGAGTGCAAGTGCAGATAATAATTGGTTAGCTGAACCAAATAATGGCCAGATAGAAGCATACCCTACTTTTGCAAGTGCATAAGCTAAAATTAAGGTAATAGCTGTAGAGAAATATTTGCTTGTAAGCACTTTAAGCATTGGTGACATATCTTCATCTTTGATGCTTGAATCTAAGAAGAATTCTTGGAAAGCAATACGACCAACACGTGCTACAGAGTCTAAAGATGTTAATGCAAATGCAGAAATTGCTAATGTAATTAATGTGCTAGAAATACTAGCTGGAATATGTAATTTTTCTAAGAATACCGCAACTGCTGATGCAAAGATTTGTGGTTGTGTCATATCTGCTGGTACGGCACCATCTGTTGCAATATAACCTACTGCAATAAGTGCAATAACTGCTAACATACTTTCAAGAAGCATCGCACCAAATGAAACTGGTAACATATCTTTTTCATTTTTGATTTGTTTAGAAGCGGTTCCTGAAGATACAAGTGCATGGAATCCTGATACTGCACCACAAGCGATGGTTACAAATAAATATGGGAACATAGTATTACCATTTACACTCCATCCACTAAATGCGACAAGATTCATTTGAGGATTAAAGCAAATAACCCCAATAACTGAAGCCCCAATCATCGCTAAAAGTAAGAAACTATTTAAATAATCTCTAGGTTGAAGTAATACCCACACTGGTACAATAGAAGCAATCGCAATATAAATGAAAACAAATAAATGCCAAAATCCTGTTGAGAAATAAATAGGTACTGCTAAACCTAGTACAATACAAAGCACTAATAGACCAATTGCAATGACTGTGTTTACACCTGTGCTAAATTTATTATTCTTTAAAATCATACCAAGTGCAACAGCTGCTACGATAAATAAAATACTAGTCATAGACACTTGTCCATTTCCTAAAATCTTTGTACCATCTGCTGCAAAACCATTAAATGTTTTAGCAACAACGTCAGCAAAAGCTGCAACAACTAAGATTGAGAATAACCAAGTGAAAAGTAAAAATAATTTCTTACCTGTTTTACCAATATACACTTCAATAATATAACCGATTGTACGTCCTTTGTTTTTAACAGACGCATACATGGCAGCAAAATCTTGTACTGCTCCAAAGAATACCCCACCAACTAAAATCCATAAAAGAACAGGTACCCAACCAAAAATCGCTGCTTGGATTGGTCCATTGATAGGACCTGCTCCTGCAATAGAAGCAAATTGATGTCCAAATACAACACCTGTATCTGCTGGTACATAGTCTACACCATCTTGCATTTCATAAGCTGGTGTTTTAGCATTTGGGTCGATTCCCCATTTCTTAGTAAGGTAGCGTCCATAAATTAAATACGCGCCCCCAAGTACTACGATTGCAATAAGCATCATCGTTAATCCATTCATTTAATTCACTCCCTCATATAGAATCTAAATCCTGTCTGATATATTTACTCCCCACTTTTAAAATCCGTTCTCTAAAGATGTAGTATATCCCTTATTAAAGTCTTCAGACACATAGAGTGATTCCTTTGAAAATCATTTCTAAAATGCATAAAAGCTCCGTCTCTCAAAAATACTTACTCTAAGTTACTCTTAAGTTAAGTATTCCTTTAAAGAGACGAAGCCCTAAACCCCGCGTTACCACTCTTATTGCTATTGGATTATAGCCACTCTATCATATCGAATAGGCCTACAAATGACCTATTATAATATGTCCTCTTATAACGGAAGGTCCCGGCCTGGCTTACTGATTTAAATACGTTCAGCTGGCTGTTCACAGGTGACAATGACTAGCGACTTTATCGTTTCACACCAATCAACGATTCTCTGAAAAAGTGAGGCTACTCATCCTGTCCTAATCTTAACTTTTAATATATCAGATTTGAAAATTATCCTATCACTTCCCTAGAAATATGTCAACAATTTTTAGAAAATTTTTATAAAGCTTGAGTGTTTATTTACCCTCGACAACTACATAACATTAAGATTTTTGCTTTATCGCATTTGTTTTATCTTATACTTTCTATTTTTTATCTACTCTTCTTTTTATAGATAAACCCATCTTATTTTTACCTTATACAATTAGATTTTCACTTTTAATATAAGAAAACTTATTCCCAATAAATATGTTTCTTAATTTATTTTTTATATATAACGTAATCAATATGATATATACAAAAAATAAGCGACTTTAATCCTAACAGGTTATGACGCTCTCCTGTTATTTCTAAAATCGCTTATCTACATGTATGATAACTCATATATCACTTATTAGTGTCCACGTTTCTTTTGCTTCTTCTTAGTTTGCTTCAGTTCAAACTGCCTTTCCTGTTCTTCCCTCTGCTCCTGCCTAGAAAGCTTTTTGCGGACTACTTTTTCCTCAGCATATAAACTCTTTAAAGTCTGTTGCGCTTTTGTTCCTTGGTACTTGCCATTTACTTATCTCGTAATCTGCTTTTTTAGCTTCTTAGGACTCAGTTTTTTGACAAGCGGCCTTTCCGACCTTTGGGTTTCTTTAAAAGAAAGTTTACCATAGCATGCTAGCATCCACTCATAGATTTCACTACTTGTGGGCTCCTTGCCAAAAACAACTCGACAAACACTATAACAATTCTCTTCCCATTTTTCAAATAATCCAATCCAAAAAGGCTCCTCAAACAAAATCGTACACTGACTTCTTACTAAATCTTTCATATGCCATTCCTCCTGTTTTGTGTGTTTCCTCTAAGAACGGACAACCCCAGGAGGGCAGGTTACTGCTATAGCCTTGAGAGTTACTTTATGCTTGCAACACATTACATTGCATTTTAGCCCATTGCTATAGGCTCGGACTACCAACCGAACTGTGTTTTTATCTTAAAGCCTCAATTTAATGAGATGTGATAGATTAAGCTTTTCATTAATCTATTACATTTATAATATCACCACTATATTATTTATTCAAATACCCAATTAAATAATGCCACATTCCTTTAATAATCGTAGAGCATTCCCACTATAAAATTTCTCTTTCTCCTCATCTGTTAACCCACTTGCCTCAATACTTGCTTCATAACGCGCTGGAGAAAGTAGTGGAAAATCACTTCCAAAAAGTAATTTATCTAGTACCCCAGCCTCTCTCATCACACGATAAACGGATTCATTATATAAGAAAATAGATGCTGCATTATCATAATATACATTCTTAAAGCGTTCCTTTACTTCTTTCATCATCTCATACATAAAGATGCCTCCACCAAAGTGCGCTAAAATAATGCGAAGCTTAGGATGATGTTCCACAAAAGCTTCTATTTCTTTTAAACTCGTCTCGGTTTTTCCCGGGTAATAATGTCCCACCGGTTCATTCATATGCACAATGACTGGTAAGCTATAGTGCTCACAACATTCTGCAAAAGCCTGAGTATCTTTAAGTGAACTAATCTCAAAAGGTTGTCCTGCTGGAAAAAGTTCTCCTATCCCCTTTAATCCTGCTTTATAGCAGCGTTCAATCTCATACGATGTATCGGGATGATTAGGTACCACTGACATAAAGCCAATGAGTTCATTTGGATATACTTTCACCTTTTCAATCACATAGTCATTGACATACTTACATAATCCCATATCTTGAAAACTAAATCCAAAGACTACACTTTTGTCAATACCAACCTTTTTCATTTCTGCCACGATTTCTTCGGCAGTTGCAAATTTATTTTTGGGTGTACGTGAAAGTAAGTCAAAATAAGGCTCTTTCTCTCCAATTTGAATTGCCTTACTACTAATTTCCTTTGGCGTCACATGAACATGCATATCAATTTTCATTCTCTCGCTCCCCTTCTATAGCATCTACTACACTTTCATCATAGCAATAATCAATCATTAAACGATATAAATCATCATTCTAATATTCATTCTTCTGCTACTTATATGGTCACTCTATCATAGCTCTTTTAACTTTTCAATCCTCTAGAATTCTATTGATTTTCCTGAAATTCCTTATTTTAATTTGTTATTATTATGCGTTCTACTCAATATCCATATCGCCTACTTACTAGCACTATTATGCCTCATAAATTTTTATTTTCACTCACTAATGTATATCTTTTCCAATTCTACATATACTATGGGTAATTTTGGAGGTGTTTGTGTGAAAAAGCTTTTAAATGGAAAATTTTTATTACTAACTCTATGTACATTTCTTTTTTCTTCTTCACTTTTTGCCTTTGTAGGTCGTTCTCCCAAGAAGGTGGAAGTAGAGTATCAGGAAGTGGAAATTCTCCTGCCCGATGGCCGCTTGATTAAGGACTATATTGCCTCTGGTGATGGCAAAGTCTTTATACCTTATGAGCTCGCTGAACATGTTATGAGTCAGCCCATCTTCTGGGATAGCGATAGTAAATTACTTACAGTTGGCAATGTTCCTAGTGCATCTGTTATGAGTGATAAGCTCAAAATTTATCATTATGATTATGACTCGATCCATGCTTTTTTATATTGTCCTGATGCAAAAGTTAATAAAACCATGACTATGGCAAATGAAGTACATGAAACAGGCTATTCCTTTACCAATGTCTTTTCAGCTTCTTTTAATCTTAATCAAACCTATCATCATATTACAGGCTTCTTAGGTTGTGAAGATTTCAAAGCAAGTAATGGACAAGTAGATTTTTATTTGGATGATACTTTAATTGCTACTCAAACCATTAAAGCAGATAGTATCCCACAAAAGATTGATTTGGATGTTACAAGCGGCACCCAGCTTAAGTTAGTTTTCTCTCACTTTAAGCCTGATACACAAATTAACTTTGTGGATGTTTACATTGACTAAGCTAGCTTAGTCTGAATCAACTAGTCTATTTTTAAGCAACAAAAAAGGCTGCTGCCACTAAGCATACAACCCATCTCAATATTAATATGCAATTGCTCAGACTGGAGAAAAAAGTGTTTCTTAAAGATGTTCTTATACTTCATAAGTCATCTTGAAGAACTACTTTTTTCTACTCACTGAGTAAATGTACCCCAAATCTTATACGACAAATTCTATATTTCTTCTTAACCTTTTACTGCCCCTACTGCTACACCTTTGATAATGTGTTTTTGACAACAAAGATAGAAGATGATAATTGGCAAGATTGCTAATACAAGCATTGCCATCATTGCGCCCATATCGATTGAACCATAACCACCTTTTAAATACTGAATAGCAATTGGAATCGTTTTATAATCTGTTCCGATTAAAAGATATGGTAACAAATAATCATTCCATATCCACATCGTATTTAAAATCGCTACTGTAATAATAATTGGTTTAAGCATTGGAAAAACAGTATAACGGAAGGTTTGAATTGCGCTGCATCCATCAATAACTGATGCTTCCTCTACATCAATTGGAACCGATTTTACAAAACCGCAAAACATAAAGACTGAAAGCCCAGCACCAAAGCCTAAATAGACTACAATAATACCAATTGGATTATCTAAATGAAGCATATTGGCTGTTTTGGTCATTGTAAACATGACCATTTGGAATGGTACAATCATAGAAAACACAAACCCATAGTATAAAAGCTGACAGAACTTTGTTTTGATTCGTGTAATATACCAAGCTGTCATGGATGTAAAGAGTACAATAGCAAGTACAGATGCTACTGTAATCCATAATGAAAAGCCAAATGCTTTAAAGAAACCTATTTTTTGTACCCCTGCTATATAGTTATTTAGTCCTGCAAAATTTTGACTATTAATCATCGTAAATGGTGAATCACTAATATACAGTTTCCCTTTAAATGAGTTGACAAGGACAATAAAAACAGGATAAATAAAAACGAGTGCCAAAATACTACATAAGGCTGTTAATATAACTCTTAATGGTTTTGATTGAATACCTGTATCCATTAGCTCTCCACCTCTTTTCTTCTAGTACCTAGTACTTGTGGTAACGAAATCAACGCTACAATAATAAAGAATACAACTGCTTTTGCTTGACCAACACCTTCCCAACCTACACGGCCATAGAACGTATTATAAATGTCCAATGCCATCATCGCTGTTTTATCAGATGGTGCACCAGCTGTTAATGCTAAGTTTTGGTCAAAGAGTTTAAATGAGTTAGAAATCGTTAAAAACATACAGATTGTAATAGATGGCATAACCATTGGAATGGTAATACTACGTAAAATACGACCTGGTGTTGCCCCATCAATTTTGGCTGCTTCAATCAGTGTATCTGGCACACCTTGAATACCTGCTATATAAATAATCATCATGTACCCAATAAGTTGCCAGTTCATCAAAATAACTAATCCCCAAAATCCATACTTTGGATCATATGTAATGGTTACGCCCCATTTAGCAAGGACACCATTTAAAATCAAAATCCAAATATACCCAAGGACGATTCCACCAATTAAGTTTGGCATAAAGAAGATTGTTCTAAATAAATTGGTTCCCTTTAAACCTCTGGTTAATAGTAAGGCTAATAAAAAAGCAAAGACATTAATCGTAATAACAGATATCAGTGCAAAACGTACTGTAAACCATAATGAATTTAAGAAATTGTTATCTGAGAAAATACGACCATAATTTTTTAACCCTACCCAAGACGCATCTGTTACTGTTGTAAATTCTGTAAAAGATAAATAAATTCCTAGAATAAACGGAATCACAAATGCTATTGTGAAGGCAATTAGTGTAGGAAGTACAAATATAGGAAAATATTTTTTTAAGCTCTTTTCCATTTTCTCCCCCTCCTTATCTCATAAAGTATTTATAACCTCTTTTATATATTATTAAAAAAAGAGTGAGCTAGCCTTTATGTCTAAACCCACTCTTTCATTAGAATGCTATGAAATACTCCTGTTTCTAGCATGATTATTTCATAGCATTACGCTTCCATAAAATGACTATTGTTTGATTGAATCATTCAATTATTGAGTAATATATCTCTTATTATTGTGCTTTAGCTGCTACTTCTGTTTTCCATCCTTCTTGTACTGCTGTTACAACACCATTCCAATCATTTTG
Source organism: Cellulosilyticum sp. (assembly GCA_017941635.1). Lineage (GTDB taxonomy): Bacteria > Bacillota > Clostridia > Lachnospirales > Cellulosilyticaceae > Cellulosilyticum. Next base: position 13,492 of record JAGAVZ010000256.1, on the reverse strand, counting down.
ACCTTGTGCATATTCAAGAAGTGCATCACCAAATTTGTTTTTGAATTCTTCACTTGGGAATGATGCGAATGTCCATGGTACAGATGTTACATCTTTTTCCATCCAGTTTGTTACTTCTTTTGCAAGTGGATCAGATGGTTTTTCATCCTCTTCAAATGTATTAAATGGTGCAATGAAACCTAAGTCGTTGGTTACGTAAGCTTTACCTGTTTCACTTGAGAATAACCATTCAAGGAAATCAACTGACATTTGTTGTTTTTCATCAGATACTTTGTTATTGATCGCAAAGTAGTTTTCTGTACCAATACATAAACCTTGGCTTTCTTCACCCTCTACACCTGTGTAAATTGGAAGATATTTAATAGCATCTTCTGTAACTACGTTACCATCTACACCACTAATTTGTCCCCAAGCCCAGTTACCATTTTGAACCATTGCTACTTTACCAAGTGCAAACTCAGCCATAGAATCATCTACAGATTTACCACTAAGCATTCCTGGATCTGTACAAGAGTTATTAATGTATAAATCAAAGACATTTTTGAAGTTTTCATTGTAGCTAAAGCCAACTTCTTTTGCATCGAGTCCTGCTAAGATTGTATTGTCAAACGCAGTATTTTCTTTGAATTCATAGTAGAATGGTAAATCTGCTAGGTGAGTTTGCCATCTCCATTGTTCCCCTGAACTTAATGAAGTAGATGCAAATACACCTTCAATACCTAAATCAGCTTTGTGTTTGGTCATATCTTCTACAACTTGTGATAAGATGTCAAAGTTATTAATTTCTTCTGCTGATGAAATAGAAACAGCTTTATCTGGTAATGCAAAATATTTTTCCATAATGGCATTGTTATAAATGATACCATAACCTTCTACTACATATGGGATACCATATACGCCGCCTTCGCTGCTAACTGCCAAGCTTTGATCAGATAAATAACTATAAAGTTTTGTGTCTTTAAGATCTTTACAATAGTCTTTCCAGTTTTGGTATCCTACAGGTCCATTGATTTGGAAAATTGTAGGTGCATTAGATTTTGCAACCTCTGATTTTAATGTTTGTTCATATGTACCACTTGCAGCTGTTTGAACTTTTACCTTAATCCCTGTTTCTTTTTCATAATCTGCAGCAATTTTATCATAAACCTCTGCACATTCTGGTTTAAAGTTTAAGAAATAAATTTCTTTCGAATTTGAACTACCACATCCTGCAAATAAAGATGCTAAAAAAGTTGTTGCTAAACATGATACTGCAATTTTCTTTGCTTTCATATTCATTTCCCCCTTAAAATCTATCAGTTAATTTTTTGGAATCGGTTCTAATGAAAGGCATTAGAATTTATTGGAACCGTTTCTAATCCTTGATAAAAATATAAACTTGCTTTATCCTCCTTCAAATCATAGGCTTGCTGTTGTCAATATGATTAAAAAGTATCAGTCTATTCAGCGATTATATATGTTATGTTGTATATCAGTTACTTTTCGATGCAAAGTTATAAGTCATATTTACTAATTTTCTATCTATTTCTTAGGTATATATTAGCACCAATATTTTAAATTTTCAATACCCTGTTTACTATTTTTTTCAACACTAATGATATTAGTATCGTTTTATGCCCTCTATTCTTTAGTCAATATAACCAAATTTATTATTTATTTCTTTCGAAAAGTAATGACTTTGATTTATTTATATTCTTATCTTTAGTACAATATCACTATTTTTAATTATATTTTAAAATTTATACATTATCTTACTATTACTATAAACAAAAAAACTGGAAGATTCCTATTCATTAAATCTCCCAGTCTTTAATTCTTTTATAAATTCTACACTTATAAAGGATTCGATCAATCATTTTCACCTTCAGGTTACATTGTTTTCTTATAACCATCTATCAACTTGTACTTATACTAATGATTGATAAGCCTTTAAAGTTTGCTCTAATTCATCTTGATTAAATTTCTTTGCTAGGTATTTTTCTTGTTCCACGCGTCTAAATGACTTTTCGTAGTGCTCTTCAAAGATTTCGATTTCTCTAATCCCTTCACCTTTTCTAATATCTACTTTGCGTCTTGCACTGATAATTTCTTTTACTAATTTTTCTTTACCCATGTTATTTCCTCTTTCATTGGTCTGTAATAGTGTCTTGGTCTATTGTACTACGACTTGCTTTCTCTATACAATAGATGTTTTTCTTTTAAAGCTGTAGGTTTTGTTTAATCTGTCTGTCCGACTTTAACACTCTCCCCACCACTATGTACATTGTTACAAAACAAGCAATGCCTCCAATAAAATTAGAAATTGGTTCTGCCATAAAAACACCATTATAGCTTAGATTTCCTATTGTAGGTAACCACATGGTTAAAGGCACTACGATAATAGCTTTTCTAAGAAGTGAGAAAAAGACTGCATATTTGGATTTACCTAATGCCACAAAAACAGATTGTCCGGCAAATTGGAAGGCCATCATAAAGAATCCAAAGAAATAGATTCTAAGCGCCTCTACAGTTGCTCTAATAACAGTTTCTTCATGACTAAAAGGTGCAATAAAGATTTGTGGCCATGCTGTTAAAATCCCCCACACTACGAGTGTATATACAATACATACACCCGATGTAAATTGGATAGCCTTTTTAACACGTGTATATTCTTTGGCACCATAATTATAACCAATGACAGGCTGTGCCCCATTGGTTAAGCCCTGAACCGGCATAACCACTACTTCTCTAATCGTATTAATAATGGTCATCGCTCCAATATATAAGTCCCCTCCATATTGTGAAAGCATGGTATTACATACAATTTGTACACTCCCATTGGTTACTGCCATAATAAATCCAGCTAAGCCTAGTCCTGTAATCTGTTTAACTCTTTCCTTTTTGAGCTTAAAACAACTTAGCTTGAGACGTAAAATACATTGTTTACCTGTTAAAAAGCGTAATACCCATATTGCTGAAATGCCTTGCGCAATAATCGTTGCGAGTGCTGCTCCACTAACGCCCATTTTGAAAATAAAGATAAAAATTGGGTCTAAAATCATATTTAAAACAGCACCTAGAATCACCGTAGACATCCCCACTTTGGCAAATCCCTGTGCATTAATGAAACTATTCATCCCTAGCCCAATCATTACAAATACACTACCCCATAAATACACACTAATATAGCGATTCGCATACGGAAACGTCTCTTCACTTGCACCAAATAAATAGAGTAATGGCTCTTTAATCATTAGGCCAACTATGGTTACAACAATCCCTGTGCATATTAATAAGAAGAAACTATTTCCCATAATATATTCTGCTTCTTCATTTTCGCCCTTTCCCCTAGCAATAGAACATAAAGGCGCACCACCCATTCCAAATAAATTGGTAAAAGCACTCACTAAGGTAATAATTGGGAGTGCTAAGCCAATCCCCGTTAAAGAAAGTGTGGCATCTTTTGGTAACATCCCAATATACACACGATCCATTACACTATATAAAACATTAATGAGTTGTGCCACCGTCATAGGTACAGCAAGTTTTATGATATTTTGTACAATACTCCCTTTTGAAAAATCATTTTTCATATCTAGCTCCTGCTTACTTTATTTTTTTAGTTTTATTGAGATTTTCTTTTTCTATTCATAATATAATTATTTTAAATTTTCTAATTAAATAATTCAACTTATTTATTCATTTCTCTATTCCTAATCGTATAAAACAACGATATATACTCCGGAGGTGATAATTTTGAATATTCAATATTTATCCAAACTAGAGACGTCATCCTATTCATCTAACCACCCTACTACGAAAAACTCCAGTCACAAAGATGCTAATATGATGACAGCTGCCATCAAAAGTTATGCTGATGAATGTCTTACTGGTCTTACAGATGAAGAACGTGAAGCTATTCAAAAGAAAATCAAAGCTTACATAGATAGCATTCCTGAAGGGCAAAAAGTAAACCGTGAGGCACTTAGCGATTTTGTAGCTAAACTGCTTAAGCAATATGGTTTTAAGGGTGATATAGATGATATGGCACAAACACTGATGGGTGAAGCAGAAAGTGATCTTTCCAAAGAATCTTCTACCTCTTCAGATGCTCAGGTTGCTTATGAAAAGCTCAAATCAGATCACACGATTCCCTCTTTTTCTGAGAATAATAGTACTCCCAGTGATTCTGATGATGAGGAAGAAGCTATTATCGCAGGATAACGCACTACATCAAAAAACGACGTTAATCATAAACGTCGTTTTTTTGTGTTTGTAATTTCGTTCAATAATGAATTAGTTTAACTTATAGACAGTAAATTTTGGTAATAATCATTCTTATTACTACTCTCTATTAATGAAATTTTATATCTGCGCCCTACAATCAGTGGCTCATATTTTTCATAAATCACCATACATTTTTTTCCACTATAATACCCCTCATAGTATGGTTCTTTAATTTGTATAGTTTGCCCTACTTGATAACTATTTCCATCGCCTACTTGAATTTGAAGCTTTGTTTTTGTATAGCCTGTTAATTCATCGGTCATAATGGTTTCTTTTCCTGGTAATACAGTTGCTTCTACTATATGTATCATTTTATGATGATTCTCTAGTGATTTCTTGTCCTTGGAAGGTCTTTCATCTGCTTTCGTGAGATTAACCCCTATGAAAAACCAATTATAGATAAGTTTCCATAAGTTATACTTTTTCATATCTACGACCTCCTTTTAATCAATATTCAAAGTAAATCTTTTATTTAAATTACTTTACTCTATTATAAATGCTATTTATGAGAAAATCATAGTTCTAAGCATATTGTAATCTCTCTATTAACAAACTGTAATATTTCACTTGAAATACATGTACTCCACCCCTGATTTAGGTAAACTTCTTAACGATTTTCATAGTAAAAATAGTCAAAGTCAGCTGCAATACGGCTACCACAGCCACCATTGTTAGCATAAATTCCCACTAGTGTTCCTGTATGGCGTTTAGGATCATCTGGAACCCCTTCATCACAAAGGTATATACAGCTTTCTAATTGTCCACCTAAAATCCAACTTTCACCATCCACACTATAGTAGAAAGAACGTGTTAATTTTTCCACTTCTACCTTTAGGTAAATTGGTCCTTCAGAAACTTCTTCAATTGTTGTTATGACTTCTTCACCATGGTTACGATTAATAACAAGCATCAGCTTTCTGCCTTGTTCATAGCATAAGCTCCATCTTGCATAAGTTGCTGTGCTGTAATAGCAGGTAAGCCCTGCCTGCTCGCCATCTTTAGTTGGATTAAATTCTAGCTTGGTACTTGCTATATAAGAAAGCTCTTCTTCTCTTTTTAATAATGTATTTTTTGCTCTTCTTTCAAATAGCTGACCATCTCTTGTCCAAAGTCTCATATGCCCTGGTCTTTCTGTCAGTGACCATGCACTATTGTCTGGATTTCTAACCCATTGCCACATCAGGCCAAGCTTACTTTCATTGAAATCATCCTTTGTATTTTTTTCATAAGGATGTGCTGGTAAGTTTGGCGCTATCTGTGTTGTACTAGGTCCTTTTCCTTCATTGACGATAAACCAACCATCCTCTGTCCAAGTCACTGGGTCTATAGCTGTTTCTCTACCGATTGTTGTGTAATTACCTTGATTTGGTCTACCACATAAGTATACCATCCACCAATCACCTTCTGGTGTTTGTACCAATTTCCCATGTCCTGCACGTTGAATTGGTGCAGATGGGTCTTGTTGTCTCATCACTGGATTATAAGGTGATGGCTCATATGGTCCATATAAACTCTTTGAACGTCCTACATTAATCCCATGTCCATAACCTGTCCCACCTTCTGCTACCATAGCATAATAGTAACCATCTTTTTTGAAAATATGTGGTCCTTCTGGACATCTTTCTCCTGTTCCTGGCCATGCAACAATAGGCTCAGAAAGTACTTGTGTACAATCATCACTCAAACGCACAAGCTGTGCCCCTGCTGCAATCACCATATAATGTGTACCATCATCATCAATAAAGTGTGATGGGTCAATATCATCTATCTCTAAACACACTGGTCTTGAGTATGGTCCTTCTGGTTGATCAGACACCATCATTAATTGTCTTCTAAGCACATTATTGTTACGAGTCCCATCTCCATTTAAACGAAGTGTGGCAAAAATATAAAACTTGCCATCATGATAAGAAATATCCGGTGCCCAAATCCCATGTGAATCTGGGATATTGGATAAATCTAAATCATCATTACTCGTAATGGCATGCCCAATCACTTCCCAGTTCACCAAATCTCTTGAATGAGAGATGGCAATAGCAGGAAAATATTGAAAGGTAGAATTAACCATATAATAATCTTCCCCTACTCTAATAATAGATGGGTCTGGGAAAAATCCTCTATGTACTGGATTGTGATATACATTTTGTTCGCTCATGTTTTCATCTCCAATTATCGCTATTTAAAATTTATGATTTAAGCCAAACTATTGACTTATTTTATAACTGTCACTGATATCTTATATGTACTTTTCTAGTTTATACAAAACTTTTTAAAAGTTCAATAAAAAGTTGTATGGTTTATATTCTTGCGACAATTTATGTTGTAAAATCCTATTATAGCAAGATAAATCCTTTTAATAAATCACTGTTTATCCTATATCCTCTGAATTTTTCATATAAAAAGTGTAGTTATTAAATCAGCTTGAATTTACTTGAGTTCTTACCGACTAAACAACTACACTTCTATCATTGCTGCTGACTGTTTTAATGTGCCATCATTGGTTTGACCTCTAAAACAGTTTGTTTGATCGCTTCATACTGCTCTTTTGTTTGTAACATATTTTCTATATTTATCTCTTTATTTCATCAAATGCTTATTTAATTCAAATATATTCTCTATCTCTTTACCAGATTCATCATAGCATTTCACATCTGCTCCTGATATATAACCTGTTGTATTACGATCCAATACTGTTGCTCTAAATTTTAATAATGCCTCTTCATTTATTGGTAAATCTACATATTTGGTTTCACCATCTATAGTGGCTACCATTTTTACTCTCATATTTCTTCTCCTATTACTGGTATATCATTTTTACATATTATACCCTGTTTTATAGGATTCATAAGTCTATTTTATTAATGAAACCATCTCCTTTTTCTTTTAATCTTTCTCATATATTTTCATTCTTCTAATTATTTTTACCTTAACATTTAAAATATACTCCCTGTTGCATACATCATCTTTGGCAAGTCTTCTCTATAATCAGGATCTGCTGGATTTAAACTATTAATCACTACGCCATCACTCCCTTTACGTGCCGTGGCATGAATATAGCGATCATCTCCTATATACATGGCCACATGACCTGGATAATAGAATAAATCACCTGGCTTTTTATCTTTAAAATCAATCGTATGCACTGGAAAGCCTTCTATGATTTTTGCATCTCTATAAATGATGATGCCGTTTATGAGATACGCCATAGAAGTGAGTCCTGAACAATCAATGCCTAATGGACTCTTGCCTCCCCAACGATATTGGGTGCCCAAATAAGATAGTGCCATCTCCACGATGCGTGCACGTAATTCTTCTTCATTCTGAGTAAATTCTTTAGAGTAATAAGGTGCTAAGAAACCTTCTTTTACATATCCCTCGCTTCCATCATTCAACCTGATTTTAATCCATCCATCCTCATCAGCTTGTTCACTTAATAAAGTTACTAAGGCACCTCTTGTAAGGGTTTGTAAACGAATGCCTTGTACTTTAGGACAAGCGAGTACATCCACATAACCTTTTATCACTATACGCCTCTTAGATTCTGACACTTGCCACTCTTGCTCCTCTTCTTCAGTAAGCACTTTTAAATCTGAAAGTTGAACATAGCCCTCATATCGATAATATGTTCTTACTTTAACCCACTGCTCATCAATAATTTCTAAGATTTCAACCGGCATGCCATATAAACCTTCATCTTGAATCGTAGACGTTTGATTCTCCTTGGTTAATCGATCTAATTGTGGCTTACCATAGATGGTTACAATAGTTTGATTGATAAGTGCCTTTTTCATTCCTGCTCACCCTTTCCCGCTTTATCATCATCTTCTTTTTTCTATTCTATTATTTCTTTCTATAAATCATCCCAGATTATTTATATTTCATCTAATATACCAAATAGTATCTTTCTTGCTCATATAAATTAAATTATTTGTTTCATCAAAAAAAGCAATGCTACTTGTCTATCGCATTGCTTTTTTCATATATCACTGATTATTTATCTATCTATTCAATCCCGAATTTCTATCCGTCTATCTATTATTATTTAGATAGTACATATATTTCTGATTCATTTTCTTCCTATATGCTAGGATTTACATCTCAATGACAGTGATGGCCACAAGAATGGGCTTCATGATCCTCGCAGCTATGACCTTCTCCATGATTCTCATCATGATGATTGCAACGTACTTCTGGATTGTAATTTAAACAATCATTTAATAAAGCTGCTACTGCTTCATCTGCATTCCCACTTACACCGCCATAAAGTTTGATACCTGCTTCACTAAGTGCTGCTTTCGCACCCCCGCCAATACCACCGCAGATTAAAGTGTTGACCTTATGACTTTGTAAGAAACCAGCTAAAGCACCATGACCGCTACCATTCGTATCCACTACTTCGCTGGCCACTACTTGACCATTTTCTATTGTGTAAAGTTTAAATTGTGCGGTGTGTCCAAAATGTCCAAAGATTTGTCCGTTTTCATAAGTTACTGCAAGAATCATGTTATGACCTCCTATATTTATTATTGGCATATGCCAATATATTTAAACTCACTATACCTCATTTTTATAAACATGTCAAACTCATCTAATTAGTCAAATTATTCAATTACAATATGAAGTATAGTACAATATAATAAAAATTAATATTTTTCAACTTCCATCATTATATTAGACTAATCTAAAAACAGATGTTGCACTCTTTTTAATAAAAATAGAAGGGTTATACTTTACACTTCCCTTTACATCCACATTCTTTTTTTCCACAAATGACGGACCTTCCGCCGCATTCCGGGCACTGCTCTTGATCTTGTTTATATCGTATCGTATAAGTCTTCTCACAAGCATTACAATAATATCTACACTGCTTGGTTACAAAATTCCCACCACCAATTCGAATCCCCCTACCTTCTACTAATGCCAATGTCACTTTTCTTCTAGCTTCATCAAGTATATTTTGAAAGGTCTGCCTAGATACTTCCATTTGCTTTGCACATTCTTCTTGACTTAATCCTTCTATATCTTTAAGTCGCATTGCTTCTAATTCTTCTACCTTTAATGCCATCTCTTCTAGGGTACATTGCTTCTTTCCCTTTGGCATAAAATAATTCTCTTTCGGCAAATTTTCTACTTTACGTACCTTAACTGGTCGTGCCATCTATGCGCTCCCCTTTCTTTTGCTTTCTTTTGCCTTATTATACCATAGCTCTTCTCTATCTTATCCCTCTATTTCAAATGAAGCGCACAAATGGGAAATGGCAACAGCCTTTGATTTACCTATTAATGACTTAGAGAAATTTAAGTTCATGCCTACCATATCAGGAGATGGTAAAATACTTTATTATGTATCCATTCCACTAAATGCTATGGCTGATTCCATTGATTTAAAAGCAAAAGCATCCCTATGAATTCATAGAGATGCTTTTTATTTACTATTATAGTGGCTTAATTACACCTATTAATTTTCCCATAACTCTAAAGTCACCTTCTTCAATGACAATAGGGTCATATTTTGGATTTTCACTGACTAATAAAATACGCTCTTTTTCTTGCACAATACGCTTAAGGGTAGTTGCACCATTATAATAAACAGCTGCTATTTCATGATTGTTAACATTCCCTGCTTGGATGACCACATAATCACCATCTGAAATATTGACACCTGTCATACTATCTCCTTGTACATGCAAAATATACGTATTACGTTTGTGATGCAAGAAGACACTTGGTAATTCAAATTTCCCGCTTACTTCATCCACTAGTTCAATTGGCATACCTGCTGCAATATCTGAGTAAATTGTTAATTCTTCTATCTCATCTTGCTTGATTTCATCAATATAGGTTTCACCCGCACTACTATCTCTTTGAAAAACAGTTTCCACACCCGTTATTTTATTGATATAACGATAAGTTTCTACATACCATGGTAAGCTACTTACTTTGGCCGACTCTGTTGCTTTTACTTGTTGCTGTGCAAGTTCATTCATAAATACCTCTAATGGTGTTAATTCTGACACCATACGCTTTTTATATGTGTGCACTTTCTTTTTACTTGCTAGATGCTTTACTCGACCTGTCATATTGAAACCAATAGTTTTAAAGGTATTTCCGCTACCTAACCATGCAAATGACATAGGTGTCTCTTTTTTATCCATGAGAAATAAGACCTCTCCTTGATCTTCTGATTTTAAGGCCTTAATACATTCTAATTGGACTTTGGTGAGCTGATGCGCATCATCTATGATGATATGTTTATAACGTTCTCTTAAAGCATCTTCTTGTAAATAGCATAATGTATCTACTTGTACTTGGTCTTTAGTCATAAATCCTTGGTTTTTAAGGTTGCCTGTTGCTAATTCTTTAAACAGCCACATTGCCTTACGTCCGCTTCCCTTTTTAGGCAATTTCATTGTAGCGCCTTTTCTTGCACTTACTGCATAGCTTTCAAAGGTTGTATAACCACACGTATTCATCCAGCTTAGCTCATGTTGAATAAATTTGATAGACTCTGATTTTAACCACTTCACCTTAGGATATGCTTTTCTAACTTGTGGTAATAAAGTCTCAATCATTTCTGCTGGTATCTCATCACATAATTCTAGATTGAGATGTACATGCGCTTTATTGGCCGCCTCTTCAATCAAGGCATCCACATCTTTAATAATAGCTTCTCCCTTTGACTGCTCATCAAATAAACTGATATTTTGTAATCCATAATATTCATTAAACAAATTACTTACCTGCTTACTTGCTTTTTCATTGGCACATACATAAAGTACACGTTCTCCTGTTTTGCATCCATGCTCCAATAAATGAAGCATACGCAATGTTGCAACAGATGTTTTACCACTATGTACTTCACCTGTAATGACGAAAGTGCCCATATTCTTCTGCCGTACAATCTTTTCTTGTGTTTTACTTAGCTTCAGCATTTTTTACCGCCCTCTACGTTTAATCTGTCTTTCTATTATAAGGATTATCAAGTCTTTTGGCAATATGAGCCTTTTGTTTTTCTTTTACAAAATGAGGTATAGTCTCCCCTAAACTATTTCTCTTCTAGAATATCTTTAAATTAATCATTTATGAGATTCTAAAAGGTGCGCAAGTCCTGTATAGAAACCTTGACCAAACTCATAAGTTAATAACCCTTTATTTACCTTATAAACTGGTTGATAGTTTTCTTCCTTAAAGCCTTCGTCTGCTCCTTCTTTTTGAATACATCTTAGTTCTACATCTAAACTTGTATAACTTCCCCAACGACTAAAAGTCGCTGCAAATGTTTCCTCTACAGCAGACGTGATCAAATAGATTTTTCTTCTTTTATCCGTGATAAGTTCCATAATTTCTAAAGGATACATTAAACATGATAGTGGACAAAGGGCATAAATAGGAATCTGTTCATCTAAGGCATACTTATGTGCCATACATTTATAGACCCCTTCATGGTGAATTAAAAAAGCACAATGGCCATCAAATGCCTTAATTTCACCATTAGCTGAAACAAATCCACCTTTACTCATTAAAGTTTGATATTGTTTTTCATCAATCCCTTTTAAAGCATCTTCCATGGCTACCATATGACGGTCTAGTAACGCCATATTCTTCTCACTCATCGCACAGGGACTGCCACAGCAGCAGCCATATTGATGTCTCTTGGTACATTCAAAACAATTGAGATTAATCTCTGCACTAAGTGCCTTACTATCGATCAAGAAAAACTGTCCTTTTTGCTCCATAGTGGCTAGCTTTCTTCCTTTTAAATACTCTTTTAGCAATGTGCAATCCTCATCTGTAAGCCCTTCATCTAAATCATAATAGTCTACTTCTCTTACACTCTCAATAAGCTTTGCCACTCTTTGGTCATCTTTAGCCACTACTAAGCTATAACTTACAATTTGCTCAAGCTCCAAACAACCAATCGGCCATTTAAAATAAGAAATAACTTTCTTTTGTAATGTAGTTTGCCATTTGGTTACATTGAGCTGCTCACTACTTAGTACCTTAAAAGTAAAATTATTTTCTGATGTCTCTAATAGATTAAAACCAACGCCTTCTTTTTCTATCCATAAATTCAATTGACTCTTTAGCTTTTCTACTAACTCAGAATTTAAAGCTTCCGTAATATGCCAGGTAATAACATAAACCCATTTTGGCATGTCCATTACCTTTTGATTCATTTCTGTCTTCATTGTTGTCTTTCCTTTTCTACGTTAATCTGTTCGTACATTCAAATCTTTTTCATTATACTTATATCTTATGCTTTCAACAAGCCTTCCTTTTAATAGCATTTTATCCTCGTTATGAAACGCTATTAGATGTGTTACTTTTCTATATCAAAAAGACGTCATCCATACACTCCTAATGGAGCATCTGCATAACGCCTTATCTATCATCTGATTTAGCCCTAGCTTTATATAATATTTTTAAAACTGTTTTTTACCTTTTAAACTTCTTTGCATCTAAAAATCTCATTCTTGCGCTAGTGTCTTCAGTATCCTTTTGAACAAAATGTCCTTTTAGTTCATTAAGTGATTTTAGTATCTGAGCCTCACATGCACTACATCTGATTCCTGTAAAAATCTTCTTACCACACTGTTCACAGACCAAACTAATCGGAGAGTCTTCTGATACTTCCAATCGTCCTTCTCTAAGAAATCTTAAGATAATCTTACTCTCTATGCCTGTTTCTGCACTTACATCCGCCAAGCTTGCCCCTGGATTTTCTCTTAAATATTCTTTGACGATTTGAAATCGGTCTTCTTCTATTGCCTTACACTTTGGACACATAATAGGCCCTGCAATATGCTGAAACATACGCTTACAAGATTTACACACTTTTACTTCCATTTTAAAATCTCCCTTCAAAATGTCTAATGAGTTTTCCCGTTTGCCCGATGTATAGAATGTACTATTTTTGTCTTTGATTCTATTGTATTATATTTCTTAACTTTTTACTTGTATTTTAATTAAATTTTTAGATTTTTTGACCAAAATAAAATACTCTACTTATAATGAGTAGCTCTATTGTTACTACCTATTATAAGTGGAGTATCTCTTTTTAAGTCACGTTCTATATAATATCTAGATTAACGACATGTGCTAGTTTATCTTAATTACGATATAGGATAAATATGGAAATTGCCAAAAGTATACTATCCCTATTAAAATTAAATGCAAGTATATTTATCCAAATATTAGATGTTTAATCTGTCCAGTTGCTTGATTA